>CANJXG010000010.1 GCA_947478905.1 Coxiellaceae bacterium | reverse complement strand
TGGTAATTAACGAAGCCATTGATTTGACCAAAGAGTTTGGTAGTCAAGATAGTCATAAATTTGTCAATGGTGTCTTAGATAAGATTGCTATACACTTAAAATTAAGAGCCAGCTGATTTTAGCTGGTCTACTTTTTTATGTGCTATAATTAATCCTAAATAGTAGTAATAATAATATAAAAACAGGTGTATATTATGCCATTTGAATCAGTGCCAAATACACGTGGTGCATATGTATATAAGGCACACGAGTCTCTAGAAAACGAGATAAGCCCTGCACCATTACAAGCTTTAATAAGCACGACGCCTGAAGCATTACAAGATTTAATCAATGCTTATCGGGCTTGTTCTTCATCCGAAGACAAAAAGCGCTTTGAAAGTACACTAAAGCAAGGAAAACTGGAACAGTTTCAATTGATTCAGGCCTTTAAGCAAATCGTAAAAGATATTACGCGTAGTTGTACTTTATCGTTTCCAAATGAGGGCGATCACATTGTAGTTGTTCTGTCTGGTCAGACTCCTATATCGACCTCATTAAAATTAAGTGATCCAGAAAAACATGTGATACTGTTAGATCCTGCACAAGCGACCAGCTTGCAAGAGAGTCTAGTGAGATTAGATTACTTGAGAAAAAAAGCAAAAGATTCAGCTCCTCTGACTGAGCAGGACATTACAGAGCGTGATGCGTTAACCGAAGCAACTGAAAATATTACTGCTATAAAAATGCAACGGGCAGAAGCGGCCCTTGCTCATTTTTTGTTTGAAAGTAGACCGAAGGTAGTAAAGCCCTCTCAACTTGTAAAGATCGGACCTATGCAAGGTTTGTTAACGAATTGGATTCTCTATCTTCAGGCTGATCTTACGATTAATGGTCAGCAGATGCAAGGCCGTAGTTCTTATGATAGTATAGATGTATTGTTTCAAGATGCTGATGTAAGCAATGATGTGCAACTCCATAGCACATCATTTATCTACCATTTGCAAGGTGCAACAGACGACTTGTGTTATTATAAAGAAAAAAACACACAGCGTGTAATAACAAGCGACGATATGGAGTTAGCCCAAGCAATTGCTCAGGGTATTGAGAAAAGGAAGGTAACAGGATATCCACCAGAGTTGACAGTACATTATAATGGCACAACTTTAATCTTAGAACCTTTAGTATCTGTTCAACAGGTTGTCAAAACAGGGGTTAAGAATGATAGCGTTCGTGATTTTGAAACGAAATTTAATATTCATCAGCCGGATATAGTAATGAAACGTGAGAGGGTGAGAGCAGACCTCGCGGCAATGCCTTTGCCAAAGAGTATTTTGCCACCTGTCATTACAAGGGTGGGTTTGTTTATTAAAAATAGTTGGGCTACGATAAGAGATACTATCGTAGCCTTAGCGAGTGCTATTTATACTCGGTTTTTAAAAAAAGAGACGGTATTACCTGCTATGGAGCGGCCTTTAGAGGCTCAGCCGATCTCGCCATCACCCCCACCATCAACAACACTAGCGCTTCGAAGCAGCGAAGCTGCAGATAATAATGTTGCGCCTATGTCATCCGCGCAGTCTATGCTCAATTATAAAACGTATTGCCAAACACGAGGTGATAGACAGATTACATCCAATAATGATCAAACAGGAATGACGGTAAACGTCGCATCACAGGGTCTATTAACACAGTATGAATATTATATTGCACCGAATCAAGATCTGAATAATCCGGGTATGGTATTTAAAGCTGTTATGGAAAGCGGACGCATAGAGGATGCACTCATTCAAATTATCTGTGAAGACGCTGCGGATGCAGCAATCGCAGCTTATCGGGCAAATGGAGCAGTCACTACTTTTGATTTATCTAGTGCGCCTAATGAGAGTGTGGAGAAACAGATCCATGAGGTTTTTTTGAAAAAATTAAGTGTTTTTCCAGAGAGTGAAAAGCCTTTTGAAATTAAACGCTTCTCAGAGCTCGGGAACAGATCGACTTCGCACCCTTAGCTATAAACTAGCATGTAACATCCAATGATTTTTTTCATGCACTGCTAATCTATCCACAATTACATTAATGGTCACCTCATCTGATAATTTTTGTGCACACACTAAAGCGGTTTTTAAGGTTTTAATGATAATAAGTTGATCTTGACTGAGTGCGGTTAACATAGCAACGCTATTGGCATTTTCATCCCCATCAGAGATAGTAGTTGTTTTATTGAAAATGCTAAAAGAGGCGGGTGTTTTTGCGCCTAAGGCTCTGATACGTTCAGCAATGAGATCAATGGCTTCACTTAAATCGTGGTATTGCTCATCAAATAGTAAATGAAGTGATTCAAAGTTAGGTCCGGTTATATTCCAATGAAAATTTTGTGTTTTTAAAGCTAAAGCATAGCTATCGGCTAAGGCATTTTTTAAACTATCTATCAGTTCATGGTTATTTTTTGTTGTCATGTATATACTCCCAATTATGGTTCTTTTTAGTTAACTTAACTAAATTATAGACTATAATTGAGATTATTTTGTGTAGGTATACGGATAAAAAAAAGGGCTATTTTGAATAGCCCTTTTTTAGATTACTAAATTTAATATTTAGTGTCTAACGCCCGTTGCGTATCTCAGAACGTGGGTGTTCTGGGTCTGCAGTCTGCATCTTGGTCTTCGTCTACTACTCGTCGAAATTCTCTTACTTCAGCTTCTAGAGGTGATGGAGAAACTGCTGCCATTTGAGATGGTGGGTTCTGATGGTCATTGTTATTCTGATTGTTCTCTCCGCCTGGGGCTCCTCCTGCTGGGCCTTGTCCACCATCAGGTTTTTTAGAGCAAAGCTTGTTGTATGCCCAAGCAACAGGGTGTACAATAACTTTTTCTATAACTAAAGCACCCAACTGAAGTATTCTTGTTAATACTTCAGTTGCAATATTGACTGCATCCAACACTAGATTGATAGCTATTCCAAGACCTCTATGAACGATGTCTGCTAGATCTATTATGAGCGCACCTATGAAAGTTAGGGGAACCATAATACAGGCTTGTAAAGCCAATTTGATATATAAATATGGCTTACTTTCCTTATTGTGTACAGCGTCTTGCCCGCTTAGTTTGGCATGAATTGACCGTATAGTCCGGAAAGCAAGACGGCCCTGTAAGCGCCCTATATTAGCAAATAGGTTTTGTGGTGATTGACGTTTTGTATAAAACTGCATGAGATAATGTCTCCTTAAAAGATTGAAAGTTACTGTAACGGGCTAATTATACCCTGTAAAAAAGCAAAATACAAGCTATTTTACGTATTTTGCTTTTTTATTTTTAAGGTATTGGCATATAAAAGGAGGTGTAGAGAATAATACCAATCCACTAATAAGGGTCCATACGTAGGTTTGGGTATTGCCAAAATCAAATTCTTTGGGAGGTACAAATCCTAAGAAAAATGCGATTACACAGGTCAGTGCCCCTACCCCACATACTAACCAGATACCTATTTTTCCTCCTGGAATTTGATAAAGGCGCGGAGTATGAGGTTGCGTGTATCGCAAACGAATGGCAGATATGAAAATCATAAAATACATGATTAAAATAAGTTGTACTGCCAGCATGGAGAACATGAAATAGATAGAACTAATCGAAGGCAAAAAGAGAAACATGAACGCTAAAATAGAAACTAAAAAAGCTTGTATTAATAAAATAGCAACGGGTGCTCCTGCTTTATTCGTGCGTTTGGTAATGGCGGGTAAATCATCTTGTAAAGCCGAAACCAATAATCCATTACTAGGTCCAATAATCCAAGTATTTAACAAAGCCAAAGCGCCAATTACAGTAAAGCCTGCAAACACTTTTGTGGCCCAGGGTAACCCAAGCGCCTCAAAAAAGAGCGTAACGGCTTGCATTAAACCTGCATGCAGTGTGATGTCATTTTTAGGCACTACCATAGCAATAGCTAAAGCGCCTAAAGTGTAAATAGCAATAATAGTAAAAGCTGCAATAAACATTGCTTTGGGAAACGTTTTTTTCGGATCTTTGGTATCTTGTATATAAAAACCAGCCACTTCAATGCCGCCGAAACTTAAGATAATGCTGGTAAAATACACGAGTGTTTGCAAACTAAAGTCGGGCAAAATATGAGTATAATGAAAAGTAATCTGTATAGGATGATGCATGTCATCTGCTATTAACCAGCCAATGCCTAAGGCAATAATCACAATACCGGGTATTAAACTTCCTAAAATCATTCCGACGCTGGAGAGCAGCTCAGAGGTACGCATGCCTAAAAAATTGACAAAAGTCCCAGCCCACAGTGCGGTGAGCATGACCGTTAATAAAAATACTCGATTATGAGCGAGTTCAGGGGCAATACCATAGGCTAAGGTTGCAGCGATAAAAGAAAGCACCAGCGGTAAAAAGGCAACACCACCGCCAATCCATTCTACCCAAATGACTAAAGCACCACTTTTTTCTCCAAAAGCTTCTTTAACCCAAGCATAAATACCGCCTTGTTTAGGCCACCCAGAAGCTAATTCTGCACAGACTAAAGCTACGGGAATAAAGAATAATAGGGCAGCAACGAGTAGAAAAAAAACAGAGGATAGTCCATTAACAGCAAAGGTAGGTAGATTCCTTAATCCAATCAGTGCTGAAATACTGATCATCGTTAAACTAAAGGTTCCCAATGTAGGATTATCTTTTGGGCTATTATTATGTGACATACATGATGACCTGTAATTAAAATATGGCAATAAAAGGTATACTAAGAGTATTCTTGATATGGATTGTGATAAATAATACCCTAATTTGAAACAAATTAGAAAAAATTAGCAAAAATTAAGGACATGAAATTTTATGCATAAAATACTTGTACTAGGCGCAGGCAAAACAGGGGTCCCAGTATCATTTTTTCTTTCAGAATCAAATGATTACGAAGTTATCTTAGCGGATGCTAACCAGCGAGTAGAAGGGCCCTTACATCCAGCGACAAAGTTTGTCAACTTAGATATAACTAATAAAACAGCGTTAACAGAATTAATTATGGAGAGCAAAATTGAAAGCATCGTTTCGTGTCTTCCTTATTTTTGTAATGCACAGATAGCAGAGATTTGTTTGGATTATCAGTTGAACTACTTTGATCTGACTGAAGATGTGCTGGTGGGGAAGAAAATAGATGCACTTGCCAAAAATGCAACGACTGCGTTTGTGCCACATTGTGGTTTAGCGCCCGGGTTTATTAATATTGCAGCTCATGATCGGATGCAATCTTTTGAAAATATAGACAGTGTTTTGATGCGTGTAGGTGCTTTACCTCAATATTCTAATAATAAGTTAAAATACGCTATTAACTGGTCTATAGATGGGTTAGTTAATGAATACAGTCATGCTGGTTGTGGCCTGGTTAATGGTCAAGAAGAGGCCCATCAACCTTTAGAGGGCCTAGAAAGCATTGAAATTGATGGGGTGGTATATGAAGCTTTTAATACTTCTGGAGGAATGGGATCCTTAGGGCGTTCTTGGAGTGAAAAAGTAAGTCTTATGAATTACAAAACCATTCGTTATCCAGGGCATTGTGAGTTAATGCATTTTTTAATGAATGATTTAAAATTAAAAGATCACCCTCCATTATTAAAACAAATTTTAGCAGGTGCGCTTCCCAGTACTATTCAAGATGTGGTCATTATTTATATTGCAATTACAGGCCAGAAAAATAAAAATAGAATAGAAGATACGTATGTGAAGAAAATTTATCCTCAAACTATAGCAGGAAAACATTGGGCTGCTATTCAGGTCACTACGGCATCGGGGGTATGTGCGGTGATTGATACGGTTGTATCTAATCCACAATCCTATCAAGGGATCGTTTTGCAAGAAGATTTTAAATTAAGCGATATTATCGACAATCGTTTTGGATTTTGTTATAAATAACATGGAATAAAGTATGACTATATTACAGCACTTAGGTCTTGAAGGGATAAGCAAAGGATCCAGTTCTATGTTAGTCTTGGATTCTAAATGCATTACTTATATGAATGCAATCGATCCAAGCCGTAATCAAGTGATTGCGCAGATTAGTAATGCAACTCAAACAGAATATGCAGATATTATAGAACAAGCCCAAGCTGAATTTATCCGTTGGAAAGCCCTCCCCGCTCCTAAAAGGGGTGAGTTAATACGGCAAATAGCACAAGTGCTTCGAGCTCAAAAAGAGTCGCTAGGTGCTTTAATTTCTTTAGAAATGGGAAAGAGTAAGCAAGAAGGGGAAGGCGAAGTGCAAGAGATGATTGATATTGCTGATTTTGCAGTGGGCTTATCAAGAATGCTCTATGGTTTAACCATGCCATCGGAGCGAGCGAATCATCGCATGATGGAGCAATGGCATCCACTGGGCGTGGTCGGCGTGATAACGGCGTTTAATTTTCCAATGGCAGTATGGGCTTGGAATGCTTTTATTGCCGCAGTGTGTGGCAATACGATTGTATGGAAGCCATCCAGTAAAGTTGCTCTGTGTGCTATTGCTGTGCAAAATATTTGTAATGCCATCATGAAGCCAGCTGCATATAGTCAGGTATTTAATTTTGTGGTCAGCGAAGACTTAAATTTAGGTGCACAATTGGCACAAGATAGCCGTGTTCCGCTGATTTCTTTTACGGGCTCTTGTAAGATAGGAAAAGAAGTAGCACAAATGGTTGCCCATCGTATGGGCCGCAGTATTTTGGAATTAGGGGGTAATAATGCAGTGATTATTGATGAAACTGCAAATTTAAGCTTAGCTATTCCAGCGATTGTTTTTGGTGCTATAGGGACTGCTGGGCAAAGATGTACTTCAACACGGCGTGTTTTTATTCATCACACCCGTTTTGCACAAGTTGTGGATGCTTTAAAACACGCCTATGCCCAGGTTCCTAAAGAATTAATGGGGCCCTTAATTGATAGGCAGGCGGTAGAACAATATCAAGCAGCGATTAAACTATTACAAGAACAAGGTGCCACCATATTATATGGTGGTAAAATAATAGAAGCAGAAGGCTTTTTTGTAGAGCCTACTTTGGTGGTTGCGCAAAATGATTGGCCATTAGTGCAAACCGAAACGTTTGCGCCTATTTTGTATTTAATGCCATTTGAAACTATAGAAGAGGCGATTAGGTTGCAAAATCAGGTGCCTCAAGGTTTATCGTCTGCTTTATTTACCGATTCTGTTTGCAATGCAGAATTATTTTTATCTACCAAAGGTAGTGATTGTGGTATTGCTAATATTAATATAGGAACCTCCGGAGCTGAAATAGGCGCCGCTTTTGGGGGTGAAAAAGAAACGGGTGGGGGGCGAGAAGCAGGATCGGATGCTTGGAAAGCTTATATGCGTCGTCAAACGAATACGATTAATTGGGGTAATACCTTACCTCTGTCTCAAGGCATTATTTTTTTGGAGTATGACAAATAGTGGAAAAAGTATGGTTTAAAAATTATGAATCGGGTGTGCCTCATGAAATTGATTTGACGCGCTATGCTTCTTTGGTTCAAATTACACAGGAAAATTTTAAAAAATATAAAGATAAACCTGCTTTTCGCAATATGGGTAAATCAATTAGTTATCATGAGCTGGACACACTCTCTACTCATTTTGCAGCTTTTTTGCAAAATACATTAGAGTGTAAAAAAGGCGACAGATTGATTATTATGCTTCCTAATATTTTACAATATCCTGTTGTGATGTTCGGTGCGCAACGTGCAGGTTTAATTGTTGTGAATGTAAATCCTCTTTATACTCCAAGAGAAGTCAGACATGTCATAAAAGATAGTGGGGCTAAAACGATTGTTGTTTTAGAGAATTTTGCACATACTATTGAACAAGTAAAAAAAGAAGATCCGAGTTTAAAATTTAGCGTTATCACTGCTACCATAGGCGATTTATTAGGCTATAAAGGGGTCTTAGTAAACTGGGTGGTACGTTATCTTAAAAAGATGGTACCCAGCTATCATTTGCCTGATGCGCTACCCTTTAACGCCGTTTTAAAAAAAGGGCAATCTTTAGCATTTCACCCTGTGGATTTAAATAGAAATGATGTGGCTTATTTGCAGTATACCGGCGGTACTACAGGCGTGCCCAAAGGTGCAATGCTAACGCATGGCAATATGATTGCAAACATATTACAAGCCAGTGCTTGGTTAACTAAAACATTAGAAAAACCAATCACTGGCGGCATTATTACGGCTTTACCGTTGTATCATATTTTCTCATTAACTGCGAATTGTTTAACTTTTATGCAAGCGGGAATGGTGAATATTTTAATTACTAATCCAAAGGATATGTCTGGATTTATTAAAGAATTAAAACGTCAGCCTTTTAGTTTTATGACCGGTGTGAACACCTTATTTAATGCCTTGTTGCATCATCCTGATTTTAAATCTATTGATTTTAAAGATTTGCTTTTAACATTGGGTGGCGGGATGGCAGTGCAAGAAGCCGTGGCTACAAAATGGAAGCAAGCAACAGGCGTTGCTCTAATACAAGCCTATGGTTTAACAGAGGCTTCTCCCGCAGTGGCAATGGGACCTATGAATATCCAGGATTTTAATAATAGCGTGGGGCTTCCTGTGCCTTCTACAGATATTAAAATTTGTGATGAAACGGGCCAAGAATTGGGATTTGATACTCCAGGAGAGCTTTATGTGAAAGGGCCTCAGGTGATGTTAGGATATTGGAATGATGTTAAAGCAACTAAAGAAGTTTTAGATGATGCAGGGTGGTTAAAAACAGGAGATATTGCCACCGTGGATCAAGAGGGTTTTGTGAGGATAGTGGATCGTAAAAAAGATATGATTTTAATTTCTGGTTTTAATGTCTACCCTAGTGAAGTTGAAGCGGTTATTTCGAGTATGCCCGGCATTAAAGAAGTGGCGGTGATTGGGGCTTCAGATGTACGGCATGGTGAAAAAATTCAAGCTTATATTGTATTGACTCAAGATGCTGAGAAAACGATAAATGCAAATCAGGTTATTGCATTTTGCCGTAAACAACTCACAAACTATAAAGTTCCTAAAGAGATATTTTTTAGACAGGAATTACCAAAAAGTAATGTTGGTAAAATATTAAGACGGGCTTTGAAAGAAGAAGCCAAACTTAATTAGAGTGGGCATAATTTTTATTTCGTGAACCCATTTCTGGATTGCCACACTCGCACTAAGAGTGCGAGTGCGCAATGACGGATCGCATTTTATAATCTATTGTGAAGGTTAGCAAAATTTTCATTTCGTCGTTGCGAGTAGAATGTACAGGTAGGTATAGAAAATGCCAGCTATCTACCCCTATTTTAAAAAGAGAAGAATCGCTGGCATATTGATGTTTTGAATATCAAAACATAAAGTTAATTAGCCTTAATTTCTTCAGGCAAAGTAACATTTAATTCTAATACTGACTGTCCACCATTTTGTGCTAATTGCACTTGAATGAGTTCTCTATCAATTTTAATATACTTACTAATCACATCGAGTAGTTCGCTCTGAAGTTTTTGAATGAAATTATTGCCATGATCTCGTGTGGTTTCATGAGATACAATAATTTGTAAACGTTCTTTAGCGACTTGGGCTGGTGTGCGTTTTTGGGTGGAAAAACCACAGACATCTTTAAAGAAATTTATAATGTTATTCATGCAGGGCTCCTCAAGCGTGATAGAGTATTTAAAAACCGGCGAGCCCAAGTAGGCTGTGTGGTGATAAGTGGAATGTCTTCTCCTAATAATCTACTTACAGCATCTCCATAGGCTTTATGGGCATCAGAAGGGGCATCTAGTGTCACTGGAATTCCTCGATTAGAGGCCGTTAACACCGCATGGGATTCTGGAATAACACCTAATAAAGGAATAGAAAGAATTTCATTCACATCTTCAATAGCTAACATCTCTCCTCGTTTAACACGCGCAGGAGAATAGCGAGTAATCAGTAAATGTTCTTTAATAGGTTCTAAGTTATTTTCAGCACGGTGAGATTTACTTGATAACATGCCTAAGATTCTATCTGAATCTCGCACAGAAGAGACTTCAGGGTTGGTTACAATAATGGCTTCATCTGCATAATAAAGTGCCATTAAGGCCCCTTTTTCAATTCCAGCAGGAGAATCACATAAAATAAAATGAAATTCTTTTTTGAGCTCGGTTAAAACCTTTTTAACGCCTTCTTGATCAAGGGCATCTTTGTCACGGGTTTGCGAAGCAGGCAGAATATAAAGATTATCTGATCGCCTATCTTTAATCAGGGCTTGGGCCAAGTTTGCTTCTTCTTTGATAACATTGACCAGATCATAGACCACACGGCGCTCGCAACCCATAACTAAATCTAAGTTACGTAATCCAACGTCGAAATCGATTACTACGGTTTTATAGCCTCGAGCGGCTAAGCCCGCGCCAATGGCAGCAGTACTTGTTGTTTTACCAACCCCGCCTTTGCCGGAGGTAACGACGATGACTTTTGGGGTTATCTTTGTTTCAATATTTTCCATAGTATCTTCGAGTTTCCTATTATAATGATATTAAAAATCAATGATATTGAGACGGCCGTTGAGTAACTCAATTCGAGCAGGTTGCTTCCATAAGCTATCTTTTAAATCTTCACTGATTTGATATTGCCCTGCAATAGAAATAAGTTCAGCTTCTAGGCTTTTGCAAAATATCATTGCCTGTTGATCGCCATTAATCCCGGCTAAGGCTCTGCCTCTTAATGCACCCATAACATGAATATGGCCATCTGCTAGCAGCTCTGCGCCTGGACTAACCGAAGCTAAAATCAGTAAATCTCCTCCGGGTGCATACACTTGTTGACCGGATCGGATAGGCTGAGTAATAATTTTTGTCGGGGACCCCGCTATATATTTTTTAGCGAGTTCAGGGGTGTCTTGTGCTTTTAGTTTTTCTTGCCTGGATTCTGAAATCAAGGCAAAGCCTTCGAGCACTGCCTGTTTTTGTAATTCAGTTTTTGCACCTTGCACCCCGACAGGCACTAAGTGTAATCGTTTTAGGAGTACACTTAGCTTGTGTAAATCAAGAACAGATTGTTGTTCTAATGTTAATTTGTGCACATCTAGAACAACTGGTGCATGTTGGAAGAAATTAGGCGCTTGCTTAATTTTATCTTCTAACTGATTAGAGAGATCTTCTAAATCAGCACTTAATAGCTGTATAGAGGTTAAGGTGAATAAACCGCCTTTTAAAGAAAATAAGGAAAACAGTGCTGATGTATGCGTCATAATTTAACAAGCTTACCATATAGTTGCTCTTTGAGCAAGGCGCGCGCTTATTTCAATATAAGATCATGCAGCTTTGTCTATGATGGATAAGCAGGGGTTAGTTAGCTAATTTTTTATTTCTAGCATAATTTCATTTTTTCTTAAAAATGGCAATGTCCAGGGAGGATTATAAAATGCAAAAATAGGCTGGTTAATCGTTTTTAAACCATGTTCTTGAGCAAACTGATTGATTTTGAGTAAATGTTTTTGAAGATTTGAATCGCTTGAAAATCCTGAAAATTGAATCACGAGATATTGTTTGTGAGTCAGTTCTTTTATATTAATATTAGTATTGGGGCTAGGAAGGCTACTCATTGTATATTCTAAAGGCATGACGAATGAAATATGCCAATTTTTATTTTTATCGTTAGAGCTGGCTTGCTGTAAAACGGGCGCGGTCATTGAGATTTTCTGTTTTAGAGTATTATTGCCAAAAATATAATCTGCTAATTGTTTAAATCCGGCCCGAATAGCTACGCTACGTTCACCGTTTACCTCAACTTGCGCAATGAGCAGATGATCATATTCTCTTATTTCAATGGAACCGAAATTTTGGATAACTTTAAATTTTGGCTCATTCACTTGCCCCATAATATCTCCTGAAAAAAGTAAAAAAAATGATACGAGTGCGTTGATTACCATAAGCGTCGTTTTGTTTTTACTCATACACTGAATAATCCGTATATCCTTTTGCACCTGGAGTATAGAGTGTTGAAAAATCAGGACGATTAAGAGGTGCATTTTTCTTAAAGCGCAATACGAGATCTGGATTTGCAAGAAAAGCGAGTCCAAAAGCAATGGCATCGGCTTCATTGTTTTCTAAAGCTTGGGTCGCTACTATTTTGTTATAGCCGCCATTGGTAATAAGGGTGCCTTGATACACTGTGCGTATATGCGGCGTAACACGCTCTCCTGCTATGGCTGAGATATGTCCAGGAAGACCTTCCATAGTATGAAGATAGGCTAAATTGAATGGATTTAATGCTTGAGCAGCCTGACTAAAAATAGCCATTGGATTGCTATCTTTCATATCGTTATAGGGGTTGGTAGGGGATAAACGTACACCGACCTTATCAGCCCCCAGGGTATTGACTAGAGTCTCAATAATTTCTAATAAAAAGCGTAATCGATTCGGAATACTCCCACCATAGTCGTCTGTACGGTGGTTGGAACCATCTCGGATGAATTGATCCACTAAATACCCATTTGCACCATGGAGTTCGACGCCATCAAAACCTGCGGCCATAGAATATTGCGCTGCAGTTGTGTAATCTTTAATAATATTTTTAATTTCTTCTACCGATAAGGCGTGAGGCACCACATAGGGTTTGCTGCCCTGAGCAGTTTTAGTATCGCCATGTGCTGCAATCGCACTAGGGGCAACGGGTAATTGAGCTTGTAAAAAATCAGGATGAGATACCCGTCCCATATGCCATAGTTGAAGAAAAATTTTTCCACCTTGTGCATGTACTGCACTGGTCACTGCTTTCCAGCCTTGCGCTTGTTCATCATTCCAAATGCCTGGAGCATTTAACCATCCATATCCTTGGGGACTAATGGCAGTCGCTTCTGTAATGATAAGCCCTGCTTGCGCCCTGGCAGCGTAGTAATCAACCATGAGTTTTCCAGGAATGGCTCCATTCTCAGCACGGCCCCGTGTCATGGGTGCCATGATGATACGATTAGCTAGGGTATAACTGCCTAGTTTTAGGGGGTCAAAAAGCGTTACCAATTTTTAATTTCCTCTACGCTAAAATCATCTACTTTAATAACCTGTTGACATAAATCTTCTGCTATTTGAAGCTGCTTGGCTTCTTCTTGTGTAATAATAAAAGCTTTTAAACCCGCTTTAATACATTCATTAATAGACGCTTTAGGAATTTCTTTATGTTTGATGGCATTCATTAAGCGTTCTCTTAAAGGCATAGTTTGACAGGTAGCTTCGAAAGCATGAATGAGTATATTTACCGGATCAGATGGTTTTTTGGAGAAAAATACATCATTCATTAAACGATTTCGTGTAGGATTATCTGTGGTGAGAATTTCCATAATCTGAGTATTGAGTGTATCTTTAGGGGGAGGCACAGGTCGCCCTAGAGGCATCACAATGGCGCGCAGAGCAATTGCTATAAAACGATTGGGGAGATTGCTTAAGATTCCATCCATTGTCATCCAAAATTGATTGAGACAATAATTCATTGAAAAGGCAAGAAGCGGAAGATCTGCTTTTTGGTTTCCTTCATCAGAAAAGTTTTTTAAGGCAGCCGAACCTAATACCATCATACTGAGTAAGTCTCCCAATCGTGCAGACAAACTTTCTTTAAATTTTAATTTTCCACCCAACATCATCATACAAATATCAGCGATGAATGCAAAAGCGCTGCTGGCGCGGGTAAGTTGTTTGTAATAAATAGATTCAGGACTATGAACCGCACCATGGAGAGGATTATTCGCAAAATGCGAAAAAGTCAGACCATGGAAAAGGGCACGTGCTGCATTGCTAATACTATAACTGGCATGTTTGCCTAAAAGGATTTCAAAAGAAGCAATTTCATTTTTAGCAACGGCTTCCATTTCTTGCAGGATAAAGGGATGGCACCTTATAGCCCCTTGACCAAAAATCATCATACAACGCGTTAAAATATTCGCGCCTTCTACCGTGATAGGGATAGGGGTATTCATCCATAAAGAGGCTAAATAATTATTAGGTCCTATAATGATACCTTTGCCACCATGAATATCCATAGCATCGATAATGGTTTTTCTGGCCAATTCAGTTACATGATATTTGCTAATAGCACTTAATACGGCTGGCTTTTCGCCTTGGTCTATATAATTAACGGTTAAATTACGCGTGGCTTTACATAAATAAGTAAAACCACCAATGCGACCTAAGCCCTCTTGTATCCCTTCAAACTGGCACAATGAGAGTTTAAATTGACGACGTACTAAACTATAGATACTAGTGCTAAAAGCACTCAATTCTATATTACCTATAGCAAGAGCAGGCAGTGAAATACCACGCCCTGTGGATAAGCAATTCATTAGCATTCGCCAGCCTTGTCCTGCCATTTTAATACCCCCTACGATAAAATCTAGAGGGATAAATACGTCTTTGCCTTGGGTTGGACCATTTTGGAAGGGTGCAGCAAGTGGGTAATGACGTCGACCAATCGTAATGCCTGGGGTGGTTACAGGAATTAAAGCACAGGTGATCCCTAAGTTTTGTTTTTTACCTACCAGATTATCAGGATCATGCAACGTAAAAGCCAGGCCCAGTAAAGTAGCAATGGGTGCAAGAGTGATATAACGTTTATTCCAATTTAATTTGATCCCAATGATTTCTCTGCCTTCAAATAGCCCTTTACAAATCATGCCTGTATCCGTCATGCTTGCTGCATCTGATCCCGCATCTGGGCTTGTCAGAGCAAAACACGGAATTTCTTGACCGCTTGCTAAGCGAGGCAGATAATAATTCTTTTGTTCCAAAGTGCCGTAATGATGGATTAATTCAGCAGGCCCTAATGAATTAGGCACTGAAACAATCACTCCTAAAGTCCCATTTCTACTTCCTATTTTGCTTAAAATAAGAGAATGAGCATAGGCAGAAAATGCTTTCCCACCATATTCTTTACCAATAATTAGTCCCCAAAATCCATGCGTTTTTAGAAATTGCCAAATAGCAGGAGGGAGATCTCTATCCGTTTGGCTCATTTGCCAATCATCAATCATTTCACATAATTGGATGACCGGGCCTTGGAGGAATGCTTGTTCTTCTTTAGTTAGTTTAGGAGCTGGCACTTTGAGGAGCTTTGCCCAATTGGGATTACCACTAAATAATTCTTTTTCCCAACCTACCGTCCCTGCTTCTAAGGCTTCTCGTTCTGTTTTAGATAAAACGGGAAGAGATTGGTGAAAAAGTTCAAAAAGAGGGATGGTTAGATATTTTTGACGTAAGTCTTTATAATTTACTAAAAAAGCTAAACCACTAATAACAATCCATAAGAGGAGTAAACTAAGCCAAGAACCATTACTAAAAAGGGTTGTGAAGATAAGGGCTATAAAAATAGCCAGGGTGGCAAATCGCAATGAGCTTCGATGATAGGCTAAGGCCCATAGCCCACCAGTCCAGAGAATGAACCATATTAGAGTTTCCATCTTGAGGCTCCCTATTGTAAAAAAATGTAATTATTATATCAATAATAAGGTATGACGACAGAATATACTACATTTCTTCATAAGAAAGCATCAGATCTTTATTGGTTTTTAATTTTTTAAATAATTCATGCCAAATAATTTGCTCAATTTTTTCATGATCACTAGCAAAGCAATAATATCGTGCAGTGATTTCTATACCTACCGGTTGATTTTGGTGCGGCTTCAGAGTGAGTGTGGTGCCTAAATGAATACTGTGTATTAAATGTTTATTGCGTTTTTTAATATATTCTAAAGAATATTCTTTTTTATTAGAGTAAAAATTAATTAAAGCGGTATCAATAATATTTTTAAATAAAGTTTCAGATTTAGCAATATCGCTTTTTAGCGAAATAATTAATTGTATATGTTGCTCTAGTAAATGGGAGGTTTGAGAATAATTAATGAGAGGATTAGTGGTCAATAATCCATTAGGAATTTTAATGATTTTACCTGTGAAAATAGTATTATACTTTGTATCCACTTCTGCTATTTCAAAATAGAGTACACCGATGCTTTTTACATACCCTTTGTAATGTTGTAGTTGAATTAAATCTTCTTCAGAAAAGATGCCTCTCCACATAATAATAAGCCATCCAACAAAATTCATGATGGTTTCTTTATTGGTAATTACCAGGGCTGCAGCAATTAAAGCCAGAAAAGTAAAGATCTGTGCAAAGCCATCTACCCACATTTTAGCCATGATTAATAAAAAGAAGATAAATGAGACATAAAAAGATCGCACTCGAAATTTTCTTTTTTGACGTCGGCTATCAAATTTTGGGAGATACGTAATATTCACTACCACCGTAATGAATACCAGTATTAATAAAATGACAAGAGTTTTTATAATATTGGGATACAGTGCTTCTACAATCATAAGATGGTTAACTCGTTTTCTAATTCTTTGAGTTTGAGTTTTGCAGCATGGATAACCTTTGGTGGGATCCCAGCAAGACGTGCAACTTGTATTCCATAACTTTGGTTGGTAGCCCCTTTTTCTACTTTATGTAAAAAAATAAGCTCTTCATTATGTTCTTTGACTTGTAAATGAACATTTTGCACATGATCTAATGATTCAGCTAGTCGGCTTAATTCAAAATAATGGGTTGAAAATAAAGTATAGGCTTTTATGGATTGACTCATTTCTATTACAGTAGCCCACGCTAAAGAAAGTCCATCAAAAGTGCTAGTGCCCCGTCCTAATTCATCTAAAATAATAAAGCTGTTTTGAGTGGCATTATGTAAAATATTTGCCGTTTCTGTCATTTCAACCATAAAAGTAGAGTAGCCCCTGGCTAAATCATCCGAGGCGCCAATACGTGTAAAAATACGATCAATGGGGCCAATGACACTTTTTGTTGCAGGCACAAAACTACCCACGTAGCTTAGCAACACAATTAATGCGCTTTGTCTCATGTAGGTGGATTTTCCACCCATGTTGGGACCGGTAATCATCAGCATTTTAGTGTTCGTATCAAGCGTTAAATCATTACTAATAAAGCATCCTGATAAACGATTTTCAACCATGAGATGCCGGCCTTGGGTAATTTGTATTCCCGCAGCATCAGATAAAATCGGGCAGTGTAAATTAAGCGTTTGGGCCCGTTCACTAAGATTTGCTAACACATCCAGTTCTGCAAGAAAGTGGGCGGTATGTTGCAAAGGATGCAGATCCTCTAACAGCGTTTTTAAGAGATCTTGATACAGTGCCTTTTCTAATCTTAATGCTTTTGCTTTGGCACTTAAGATCGTATCTTCAAAAGATTTAAGTTCGGGAATAATAAACCGTTCAGCATTTTTTAAAGTTTGACGACGGATATAATGGGCAGGTGCTGCACTTGCTTGATTTTTGCTCATTTCAATATAATATCCATGAACTCGATTATATCCGATTTTTAAAGTGGATAATCCGGTTTTTTTTTGTTCTGTTATTTCAAGTTGATTAAGATACTCTTGTGCATTCTCAGTTAATATTCTAAGAGAATCAAGTTCGGCATTAAAACCAGGCGCAATCACGCCTCCTTCTCGTATCAGCGCTGCAGGATTCTCAAGAATCGCTTTTTCTAATAATAATTTACTATTGTCGTGCGTGCTAATAGCACGAGTATAATAGGGTAGGGCGCTGATGTGTTTTAAAATTTCCGGTATAGCTTGTAGTGCTTCTCGTAATCGCGTTAAATCACGCGGACGGGCACTTTGTAAGGCAATGCGTGCTAAAATACGCTCTACATCTCCTACTGCTTTTAGATGATCTTGTAAACCATTTAAATTGTGATGCATCTCATCATTATCGATCAAAGTTTTAATAGTATTTTGACGATGTAGTAAAGTCATTTTATTTTTAATAGGGTTCATTAACCATCTTTTGAGCATTCTCGTTCCCATAGCAGTCTGGGTTCTATCTAACATGCTCATCAGGGTGTTTTGTTTTTCACCTTGCACATTAACCGTAATTTCTAACGCACGACGGCTTATCGCATCAAGATGAATATGATCATTGTCATCTTCAACACTAAGGGTATAAATATGGGGTAAGGCTGTTTTTTGAGTTTCTTGGGCGTAACGCAGTAAACATCCAGCTGCACCCAGTGCAATCGGAAGATGCTCGCATCCAAATACTGATAAATCATAGATTTTGAAATGTTCTAAAAGTAATTGCGTTGCACTTTGTATTTCAAAATCCCAGCTGGGTCGATAGTGAATTTTTTTGATAGATTGCAGCTGCGCGCTTGAGCTAATGTCTTCAAAAGTATCAGGAATTAACGCTTCTTTGGGCTGCAAGCGCGCTAATTCACTTTCTAAGTCATGGGTTTGAATGCTAGAAAATTCTTGTAATGTAAATCGACCGCTGGTTAAATCCAACACCGCTAAGCCATATTGATCCCGTTTTTTATGTAAAGCAACGATGAGACATTCTTCATCGGGTTGTAAAAAAGCTTCTTCGCAGACTGTACCTGGTGTTAAAATACGAACCACTTGGCGCTCCATTGGCGCTTTGCTATGGATAGGGGCACTAGGCTCAGTAGGATTGTAATCATTGATCTGTTCACAAATAGCAATAGATTCACCAGCAGATAATAATTTTGCTAAATATCCTTCTGCAGCATGGAAAGGCACCCCTGCCATTGGAATAGGAGTGCCAGCTGACTGGCCTCGGGCTGTGAGCGTAATGCCTAATAAGTTAGAAGCTTTTTTGGCATCTTCATAAAATAATTCATAAAAATCGCCCATGCGATAAAATAATAGTTTATCGGGATGTTCAGATTTTATTTTTAAATATTGTTGCATCATGGGTGTGGTGGGTGCGGCTACTATTTCGGTATTAGGATTCATAAGATATTTAACTGGCTGCTATTTAAATGAATTAGGTAAAACAAGACATACAAAGAATAAAGATAAATAGGCTGCATCTCAAGTCTTTTTGTGTAATCATGCATATTTTATATTTTCAATTAAATTCGACAACATAAAGTGAGGCAAATAAATGAGTAAAGAGAGAGAAAATAGACAGCAGGCACTTGATGTCGCTTTGGCTCAAATTGATAAGCAATTTGGAAAAGGATCGGTATGGAAGCAAGGCGATAAACCAGATGATGTAATAGGAGTCATTTCTACGGGCTCAATTGGTCTTGATGTGGCCATTGGAACGGGTGGTTTACCTAAAGGGCGTATTGTTGAAATTTATGGCCCGGAATCTTCTGGAAAAACAACTTTGACATTACAAACCATTGCAAGCTGCCAGCGAGAAGGGGGCACGGCTGCTTTTATTGATGCAGAGCACGCTCTTGATCCTGTCTATGCAGAAAAATTAGGCGTTAATTTAGCAACGCTTTTAGTTTCACAGCCTGATACTGGGGAGCAAGCACTTGAAATTGCAGATATGTTAGTGCGTAGTGGTGCAGTGGATTTAATTGTCATTGACTCTGTAGCGGCGCTTACGCCTAAAGCGGAAATTGAAGGAGAAATGGGCGATCATCATATGGGCTTACAAGCCCGTTTAATGTCGCAAGCCTTAAGAAAAATTACAGGCAATATTAAGCGCTCTAATACGTTGGTTATTTTTATTAACCAAATTAGAATGAAAATCGGCGTGATGTTTGGAAATCCTGAAACAACGACAGGCGGAAATGCGTTAAAATTTTATGCTTCAGTTCGTTTAGATATTCGTCGCACGGGTGCTATTAAAAATGGCGAAGACATTATTGGAAGTGAGACGCGTGTAAAAGTAGTTAAAAATAAAGTCGCACCGCCCTTTAAACAAGCTGAATTTGAAATACTGTATAATGAAGGCATTTCTCGTTTGGGTGAAGTCATTGATTTTGGCGTAAAACTGAATCTGATTGAAAAATCAGGTGCTTGGTATAGTTGCCAAGGGGTTCGTATTGGACAAGGTAAAGAAAATGTACGTCAATATTTAAAAGATAATCCAGTATTAGCGGCACAAATAGAAGCCGATATTCGTGCTCAGTTATTACCTAAAGCGCATGTCACCGCACAAACAGAAGTTCAAAGTGATCCGATTAAAAGCAAAGGATCGAATAAGGCCAAAGCGCATGAAATGACACCTGCACAAAGTGTAACGGATGCGCTTTAATTGAGGGTATATAGGCGTTAAATGGGTGATGAAGTTCAAAGATCGGTTAAAAATGCAGCCATGGCATTATTGGCACGATGCGAACATTCACGTGCTCAGTTAACGCGTAAATTAGAAGCACGAGGCTACCAAGGTGATGAAATTATTATCGCCTTGGATGCATTACAAGAAGATAATTCTTTAAGTGAGATTCGATTTGTAGAGTGTATGATTCGATCTCGAGCAGGGTGCGGTATGGGACCTTTAAAAATTATCTCAGAATTACAATACAAACATGACATTGCTAAAGTAATGATTCTACGGAGCGAATCATGGATGGCTATGGATTGGTTGGCTATAGCACAAGATGTATATAATAAAAAATATGGTGAAAATCCATCTCAACAATCTAAAAATAAAGCAACTCAACTGCGCTTTTTGCAGCAACGAGGTTTTACCAATGATCAAATTTATAAGGTTATTAAGCTATGAAAATGAATTTAGCAGAGATTCGCACTCTATTTTTAAAGTTTTTTGCAAACAAAGGGCATACCCTTGTTTCAAGTAGTAGTTTAGTACCTACAAATGATGAAACATTATTATTTACCAATGCCGGGATGGTCCAATTTAAGGATGTTTTTTTAGGAGAAGCACGATCTTATAGTAAGGCGACAAGTAGCCAGCGCTGTGTACGTGCAGGGGGCAAACATAATGATCTTGACAATGTAGGCTATACTGCGCGTCATCATACATTTTTTGAAATGTTAGGTAACTTTAGTTTTGGGGATTATTTTAAAAAAGAGGCTATTGTTTTTGCCTGGGAATTTTTAACTAAAGAACTTCAATTGCCTAAAGATAAATTATGGATCAGTGTGTATAAAGATGATCATGAAGCTGAGGCAATTTGGTTAGAGGATATTAAAATCGATCCTGCTAGAATTTCTCGATGTGGCGAAGAAGATAATTTTTGGTCTATGGGTGAAACCGGACCTTGTGGTCCGTGCAGTGAAATTTTTTATGATCATGGCCCTAGTATTCCTGGAGGCCCTCCTGGTTCGCCTGAACAAGATGGGGATCGGTACATAGAAATTTGGAATTTAGTGTTTATGCAATTTAATCGTGCTTCAGATGGTACCTTAACGCCTTTACCAAAACAATCTGTTGATACGGGTATGGGTTTAGAGCGTTTAGCGGCTGTTATGCAAGGGGTGCATAGTAATTATCAAATTGATTTATTTCAATATTTAATTAAATCAGCAGCCAAAACGATTCACTGTTCTGATTTAAGTAATCCTTCATTACAAGTTTTGGCAGATCATATTCGTTCTTGTAGTTTTTTAATTATGGATGGAGTGCTCCCTTCTAATGAAGGTCGAGGGTATGTCCTGCGACGTATTATTCGAAGAGCAATTCGTCATGGTAAAAAATTAGGCGCAAAGGTGAGCTTTTTTTATAAATTAGTACAACCCTTAGTGGATCAAATGGGACAGGCGTATCCTGATTTAAAAATAAAACAAGATCAAATTGAAAAAATTCTAGAAAAAGAAGAAATACAATTTATTAAAACTTTAGAGCAAGGGTTAGGCATTTTAGAGTACGATCTCAAACAAATCACCGATCTGAAAACGAGTATTATCCCTGGTGAAATCGTATTTAAATTATACGATACTTATGGGTTTCCGATGGATTTAACCAGAGATATCGCGCGCGAAAAAGGACTCACCATTGATGAAGTGGGATTTGAAGGAGCTATGGCACTTCAGCGTGAGCGAGCAAGAAAAGCCAGTCAATTTTCAGTAGATTATAATGAAAAATTAGAAGATTTAGGAGTGAGCCAATTTTCAGGGTATCACGCATTATCTGATGAGGGGGTCATTTTAGCTATTATAAAAGAAGGAGAAAAACAGCCTTCTTTAAAAGAAGGCGAATCCGCTTCTATTATTTTAGATAATACGCCTTTTTATGCTGAATCTGGTGGGCAAGTTGGGGATCAGGGTGTTTTACGCTTAGCTACAGGCTCCGCTTTATTTGAGGTCAGTGATACTAAAAAATCAGATCAAGCGTATTTGCATTATGGCATTGTAAAACAAGGGACCTTTACATTAGGAGATAAATTAATTGCTCAAGTCGATGAACATGCACGTCAAGCGACCAGATTGAATCATTCGGCTACCCATTTATTACATGCAGCCCTTCGAAAAATTATAGGTCCTCATGTGACACAAAAAGGATCCTTGGTCTCCGCTGAAAAATTACGATTTGATTTTGCGCATTATGAGGCATTAACAGCTGCACAATTAGAGGCGGTCGAGAAACTAGTCAATGAGCAAATTAGAGCAAATAGTGCAATTAAAACGGATATTATGGATATGGAAGAAGCGGTAAATAACGGCGCCATGGCTTTATTTGGAGAAAAATATACCCAAAAAGTTCGAGTCTTAAATATGGGAAGTGGATTTTCAGTAGAGCTGTGTGGAGGAACGCATGCCCATCATACTGGAGAGATTGGTTTAATGATTATTCTTTGGGAAACCGGTATTGCTTCAGGGGTTAGGCGTATTGAAGCTTTAACCGGCTTGAGTGCATTTCAATGGTTAAAAGAGAGTGACACCAAAGTTAAGCGGGTAAGCGATCTTTTAAAAGGAGATAGAAATACGATTGAAGCTAAGGTGGAAAGCCTTCTGTTGAAATTGAAAAATATAGAAAAAGAGAATCAAGATATTAAATTGAAACTTGCAATGGAGAGCACCACTGCAAATTTAGCCTCCCAAGTGACGGTTTTGGATAATCTTAAAGTACTGGTTAAACGATTACCTGATGGGAGCGATCCTAAAATGTTACGTGAATTGGTTGATTCATTCAAGAATACATTAGGAACTGCCGTTATCGTATTAGGACTGGTAGAAAATCAAAAAGTCGCTCTAGTAGCAGGGGTCACTCAGAATTATACTGATAAAATTAAGGCTGGCGAGTTAATTAACTTTATAGCACAGCAGGTCGGTGGAAAGGGTGGGGGTCGTGCAGATATAGCACAAGCAGGTGGCAATGAGCCAGAAAACTTAGATAAGGCTTTAAGCTCAATACTAGGTTGGATTAAAGAAAAAATAATATAAAAATTATATAAAAATAGTAATTATATAGATTTTTTAATTAATTAATGATATCATTCTGCACTGCAATGGAACTTAAGTTATGGATCTAATATGCGTTTATTAATATGGCTTTAATAGTACAAAAATTTGGTGGCAGCTCTCTTGCAAATATACAGTGCATCCAACAGGTTGCACAAAAAGTATATGCATACCACCAACAAGGACATGAGCTGGTAGTAGTTGTCTCAGCGATGAGCGGAGAGACTGATCGACTAGATACTTTAGCTAGAAAACTTAGCTCAAGACCTAGTCCCAGAGAAAGGGATGTCTTGTTAGCAACGGGAGAACAAGTCAGCATTGCTTTATTGAGCATTGCACTACAGGCGCTAGGTTGCGATGCACAATCTTTTACTGGAGCGCAAGTGGCTATCCATAGTTGTGATACGCACACTAAAGCTCGAATTTTAAATATTGATGATACTAGAATTAGACAGGCGTTAGCGCAAAAAAAAGTAGTGGTGGTTGCAGGATTCCAAGGAATTACGCTTGCTGGTGATATTACTACTCTAGGTCGAGGAGGCTCTGATACGACTGCAGTGGGTTTGGCCATCGCATTAAAAGCAGATGAATGCCAGATTTATACAGATGTAGATGGTGTGTATACCACCGATCCAAGAGTAGAGCCAAAAGCTCGAAAAATGTCGCGAATAACCTTTGAAGAAATGTTAGAGTTATCGAGCTTAGGAGCCAAGGTATTACAACTGCGATCGATAGAATTTGCTGGTAAGTATAATGTGCCTTTAAGAGTTTTATCTACTTTTGAAGCAGGTTCTGGAACATTGATTACGTATGAGGATCAAGAAATGGAAAGACCGATGGTTTCTGGCATTGCCTTTAATAAAGCAGAGGCAAAATTAATTCTTCGGGGCGTTCCAGATTCTCCTGGTATGGCGGGTAAAATATTGAGTGCTATCAGCTCTGCGCATATAGAAGTTGATATGATTATTCAAAATCAAGCACTAGATTACTTAACTGACTTTACCTTTACCGTTCATAGACGGGATTATGAAGAAGCATATGAAAAATTACTTTCAGTATGTCAGAGTTTGGGAGCCAAAGAGGTCTTTGGAGAACTCAATATTGCGAAAATCTCGCTTGTAGGGGTAGGCATGCGTTCCCATGCGGGTATTGCAAGCACTATGTTCCAAGTGTTAGGCCGAGAAGGAATTAATATTCAATTGATTTCTACTTCTGAAATTAAAATATCAGTGGTGATAGAGGAAGAATATTTAGAGTTGGGTGTGAGAGCTTTACATGAGGCTTTTAAGCTTCATGAAGTACCTGTAGAAATGCAGTTTTAAAGTTAGTTTAGTAGTTTAGTAGTTATAAAAAGGGAGAGTGACATGCTCATTTTAACAAGACGTATTGGTGAAACTTTAATTATCGGAGACGAAGTTAGAGTCACTATTTTAGGAGTCAAAGGTAACCAAGTACGGGTAGGTGTTGATGCACCTAAAGAAATTTCAGTTCATAGAGAAGAAATTTATAATCGAATTCAACAAGAGAAATTAGATCCTTCTGAAGTTTCTCATGATGATACAGATTTGAATGATACAAATGATACAAATGATATAAATGATACCGAGTCAAAATAAAAAATATTTATTTTTTGTTGATTTGTGTATTTCACTTTCGTCATGGGCGTGTTAATATGCCCATGAGTGAATAAATGAATATTCTGGAGAGATGGCCGAGTGGCTGAAGGCGCTCCCCTGCTAAGGGAGTATGGGCGTTAAACCCCATCGAGGGTTCGAATCCCTCTCTCTCCACCAGAATTATTTGTTTCCTTTGTTCGCTACATGCGCCCGTAGCTCAGTTGGATAGAGTACCTGGCTACGAACCAGGTGGTCGGGAGTTCGACTCTCTCCGGGCGCACCATTTATTTTGCATTCAATAATTATTTTTTGCTCAAAGCGTTTTGGTAGGATGCTGCGCCTTGATGCACCATATTTAACACCCCTCCAGCAATCGCACCGCCTGCTACTCCAATGCCTATGCCACCAATCCCAGCAGATGATCCTATTAAACCACCAATACAAGCGCCAGCTTCTGCAGCATAGAGAATATGTTGAACATTGAGTTGCCCGCCAGATATTTCAGTGATTTCTTGAGATGATAATTTTTTCATTGTATTTGCTCCAAAAAGGTGGATTAAATTAAGTTTACATTATGACTGTAAATGATGTGAAAATCAAATTTTCTTTAAGGGTATAATCTCACAATATCCCAGCTCTGATCTTTGACGCTTGATTTTTGATAACATAATCGATCACTTAAGCGATGTAGCCCACCTTGCCAAAATTCAAAGTTTGTTGGCTTTAAAATAAATCCCCCCCAATAGTGTGGGCGAGTTAAGGGGGGAGCGTGTAATTGCTCGTTTTTTAGTGCTTCATATTCATTAATAAAATCTTGTTTAGCAGGCATGACTTGGCTTTGCTTAGAAATATAAGAAACCAATTGAGATTCTGGATTGCGTTGTGAGAAATACGTATCTGAATCTAGAGGATTCAATTTTTCTGTGATGCCTTCAATGCGCACTTGACGCTCTAAAGCAGGCCACCAAAATTGAACGGCAGCTTGAGGATGTGCTAAGAGCGCTTGGCTTTTGGGACTGTTATAATTGGTGAAAAAAATCAAACCATTTTCATCAATTGCTTTGCACAATACCATTCTTACGGAGACATGTCCTTGTTTATCCACGGTTGCTAAACTCATTGCATTGGGTTCTATAATGTCTGCGGCAATGGCATCTTGCAACCAAGCATTAAATTGCTCAAAAGGACTAGAGTCCAGATCGCTTTCTTCTAAGTGAGAAAGCGAATATTCTTTTTCTAATTCCCTAAAATCAATCATATTGAGGGGTTCCCAAAAGACCATAAATTCACGCGCTCATCGGGTGGCAAGTACATTTTATCGGTTGTATTCACATTAAAGACCTCATAAAAAGCATCAATGTTTTTTACGACGCCATCAGAACGATACGCCCCGGGCGAATGAGGATCGGTAATGAGCCGTTGGAGCAATTCTTCATCCCGAATTTTATTTCTCCAACTTTGAGACCAACTGATAAAAAACAATTGATCATTATTCAGTGTTTTTACACGAACCTTTAACGCAATAGGAGCCGATGGGTTTGCCTTTTTTTCAGCCATTTTAAAGGCTCTATAGGCAATGCTAAGCCCACTGATATCTGCAATATTCTCCCCTAAAGTCAACGCTCCATTCACATGCGATCCCTTAATGGGCTCGTATTGGTTATACTGTTTTATGAGATTGGCTGCATACTGATTAAAGTTTTTAAGATCACTGGGCGTCCACCAATCTTTTAAATTGCCGTCTCCATCAAATTTTCGACCTTGATCGTCAAAGGCATGGCTTATTTCATGGCCAATAATAGCGCCAATGGCACCATAATTTTGTGCATTAGAGGCGTTGCTATTAAATAAAGGGGCTTGTAGTATAGCCGCAGGGAAGACAATATCATTCATGTTAGGGCTATAATAAGCATTCACGGTTTGTGGTAAAATATGCCATTCGGTTTTATCAACTGGGTTCTTTAATTTTTCAATATTTCTATTAAATTCATATAAATTTGAATTGATTATATTTTGAATCAAGGTATTTTCAGATAATTGGAGCCCTGCATAGCTTTTCCATTTTGTGGGATAGCCAATTTTAGTATTCATTTTACTTAATTTTAATAAAGCGGCTTGTTTGGTAGGTTCGCTCATCCATGTATTATTTTCTAAACTTAATTTAAAGGCCTGCTTTAAATTATTCACTAACGTATCGATTTGTTTTTTACTTTCTGGCGAAAAGTGTTTTTTGACATATTCTTGTCCCAACGCATCTCCTACCGTTCCATTGACTAAATCAAGGCCCCGTTTTTTTCTAGAGATATTTTCTGGTAAGCCACTTAATTGTGTTCCATAAAACTTAAAATTTTCATCAACAAAAGCTTTGTGCAGATAAGGTGCATACTCAGATAATAAATGGTAGCGTAAATAATCTTTCCAACTCTCTAAAGGAACTTGAGTCAGCAATTTATCAAATGTGCTTAAGGCGCTGGGTTGATACACAATGATAGATTGGTTAGGGTGCGCTTGAATATTAAAAGCATGTAAATAATCTGTCCATTGAATACCAGGGGTTATCGCATTCAGTTTTGCAATGTCAAATTTATTATAAATTTTATCAGGCATACGAGAATCAACTCGTGACCAATGACCCTTAGCGATTTGTTTTTCTATTTCAAAAATTTTTGCCGCTTTAGGAGTGGGATTTTGGATGCCTGCCAAGGTTAATATAGTAGTAATATAGTGAAGATAATTTTTTTGTATCGCTAAAAAACTTTCTTTTGATGAGTCGTAATACTCTTTATCTGGTAAGCCTAGTCCCGATTGGTAGAGCCCTAAGATATATTCATTGGCTTGTTTCATATCAGGGGAAGCACCCAGATGAAAGGGAACACTCACGCCTATCTGATGTAGATGCGCGATGCTTTTAAGCAAAGTATCCGTATTCTCGATAGTATCAATTTGTGTGAGTTCTTTTTGTAAAGGCGTAAGTTTTAAATCTTCAAGGGTTTTTTCAGATAAAAAGCTATTATATACTTTAATGATGTTGTCAGTATCAAAGGTGCGTGAGGCTGGTGATGTTTTTGCTAAATTTTCAATGAGCGTTGCTAGTTTGTCATCATTTTGATCTCGAAGGATATGAATAGTACTATAGATACTTTTATCTTTTGGAATTTCGGCTGTCTGTAGCCATTTGCTGTTGGCAAATTCGTATAAATTATCTTGGGGTTTAATATTCCAATTAAGGGAAGTATGTACATCTGAAATATGAGGTGTCGTATTCTCCATATAGTAATAACGGATCCCAGCTATACCGCTGCCTAAAAAAACGGCAGCGATGCAAATTGTTTTTATTATTTTTTTCATTTCTAAAGTATAACAAAATTAGAAAAAAAGATTAGCCTTATTTGTGGGTTAACGACGATTTGCTCGATCTTTTAGGATCCATCTCTGCTAATTTCTCCGAATTGTCCGCATCGTTCGAAGCCTCAGAATCCTCCGAATCCTCAGGATTTTCAAAAATCGTGGCAGGTTTTTTAGTTAAATCTCTTACACTTAAGATAGGCTTGGGAGGCATTTTTTTATCTGCGGTTTCTCTGGTGTTTTTCGGCGTTAAAAGTGGATTAACTGGCTTTTGCGCTTGCATCCCTTCTTCCTCTACTTCTAATTTAGCAATAGGGGAAGGAGGGAGGGTAGATTTTGGAGGTTTATTGAGAGTATATTTTGCAATGATAAAAGTACTTGTGCTTGCTAAAGCCGCATAAAGAATAGAAGCTATCAGGCTGAAATTAAATAACAGCAAAGCCATAGCCCCTGCCCCCATTCCCATAACCAGACTCAGGAACATTATTTTTTTAGTATACTTTTTTGTTTTCTGTGGGTGTTTTTTTGGTGTTTCTAATACCTCCGGTAGCGAAACAGCACCCGGTCTACCAGGTTTTCTTGTAAGAGCACAAGAGGGGGCAGGAGGTATCGGATACGCTAGATTAACCTCATCATGAGGTCTTAATAGGTTTGTTTTTTTGCTTAATAAAGGGGGTTCCATCATGAATTCTGGCATAAGCGGAGCAGAAAGAGTACTTTTTATTTTAGAGTGTTGCTTGATTAGATTCGGTAAAAACGCAGGATTTTTAGCACGATGTTTTAAGTAGCTTGTTTCATCAATTTGTAGAACTTCCCAATGTAGAGTCCCTGTTAAGCTAACACTATGTAATCGACCAGAGTATATTTTTTTTGTGTCTATGGATTTAGGGTGTGTATACTGATTGAGTACAAGCATTTGGGTAAGTTTATCTGAATCTAGCGCTTTACTCTTGTGTATAACACAGGATAATTTGGATCGTTGTGTTTCTGGTGTTTCCCCTAAGGCAAGGATGAACGCCGATAAGTTGATATCTATATTTTCTAGCGTTTCATTGGGTAAATCATTAAGGCGATTACTAATCATGATCTTCATTTTTTATTCCACTCCTGATTGTAAAGGGACAAAGCGTACTTGCTCTGTTATGTCTATGTCTTGATGATATTGATCACCAATTCTTGTGATAACGACTAAATTTTGAGTTTGATTAGATTCCATTGGAATAACCCTGTAACCATGAGCTAGACTTTCGATCAGTGTGTTACGGTTAAGGTTAGTCATCTTAGATATGCACTCTGTTTTATATTTCTTGAATGATTGAGTCATTTTAGTATAGATGAGAATTTTTCTTCTGTTCTTGACTTGCAGTGATCAATTCGGTTAGTATTTTTTATTTTTATGAGGTATTGAATGTTAAAGCCAAAAGTTCCCCTTCCCCCTTCAAAGGTAGTCTCTTCTCAAACAAAGCCAATCGCTATCAAACGTCCGTTAGCCGCTTCTTTACCCTCTGATGCCTTATCTTCTAGTCCAGACATGCGCTCAGCGGCAGAATTTTCGGATTTAGTAGGGAGTCCACCTTCTGACAAACCAAAAATAAAAAGTAAAGATTGATAATAATACTTGACTAATTTAGTCTGGTATGAGAAAGTTGTGCGATGAAGGTAACAACCAAAGGAAAATATGCTGTAACCGCCTTATTAGATATGGCGGTGTATGGTCAATCAGGGCCAACCACGGTCCATTCTATAGCACAGCGCCAAGGGATTTCTCCAATCTACCTTGAACGCTTAACAGGGCTGATGAGGGCTAAAGGACTACTAAGAAGTATCAAAGGGCCAGGAGGCGGGTACGAACTGACCCGCCTTACAACAGAAATAACGGTGGCAGATATTATGCAAGCCATTGAAGAATCTGTAGATGTGACGACTTGTAAAGGATTGGAAAATTGCAACTATGGAGATAGTTGTCTTACTCATTCTTTATGGGAAGAATTAAATACCCGTATTATGCACTATTTACAAAGTGTGACCTTAAATGATTTAGTGCAGCGTCCTAAAATACAGTCAATCATCCATAGGCAAGAACAAATTCTTTTAAACCAGGTTAAATAATTTAATATTATGAGTATAAAGCAAGCTTCACAAGTATATTTCGATTATGCAGCAACCACCCCTTTAGATCCTAGAGTGATAAAGGTCATGACTGCTTGTATGGAAGACGAGTTTGGTAATGCAGCTTCTCGATCTCATGTTTTTGGTTGGAAAGCCCAAGCTTTGATTGATACCGCGCGCGAACAAGTGGCCCAGTTGATTCATGCCGATCCACGAGAGATTGTCTGGACCTCAGGGGCAACAGAATCTAATAATCTAGCGCTTAAAGGCGCAGCGCATTTTTACCAACAAAAAGGTAAACATATCATTACTTCTCAAACTGAACATAAAGCAGTGTTAGATACTGCCCGTCAGCTTGAAAGAGAAGGGTTTGAAGTTACTTATCTCAAGCCTAATAACTTAGGGAAAATTGAAGTGGATGCCATAAAAGCGGCCATTAGACCAGATACTATTTTAGTCTCTATTATGCATGTGAATAATGAAATTGGGGTGATTCAAGATCTAGAAGCTATTGGAGCACTTACACGAGCAAATAATATCCTTTTTCATGTAGATGCCGCGCAAAGTGCGGGTAAAATTTTATTAGATATGGAAAAAATCCATGCTAATATTGATTTATTATCGATTTCTGGCCATAAACTCTATGGGCCTAAAGGAATTGGGGTATTGTATGTGCGTCGCAAACCCCGTGTGCGTTTATCAGCTCAAATGCATGGGGGCGGTCATGAAAGAGGGATGCGTTCAGGTACTTTAGCCACCCATCAAATTGTAGGCATGGGGGAAGCCTGTCGTATTGCACAAGCAGAATATCAAGAAGAAGCCAAGCGATCAGAAATATTAAGAGACAGGCTTTGGGATGGGATTAAAGATATTGAAAGAATTCAAATTAATGGCGATCTAGTGGATCGTTTACCCAATATTTTAAATTTTAGTATTCATTTTATAGAAGGTGAATCTTTAATTATGGGGTTAAAAGATTTTGCTATCTCTTCAGGCTCGGCTTGTACCTCTGCTAGCTTAGAACCTTCATATGTGTTAAAAGCATTAGGGTTACCTGATGAGTTAGCACATAGTTCTTTACGGTTTTCTTTAGGGCGCTTTACCAATGAAGCAGACATTGATGCTGCTATTGCGCAGATTCATGTTGTGGTGAAAAGATTAAGAGATTTATCGCCGTTGTGGGATATGTATAAAGAAGGGGTTGATTTAAATACCATTGTTTGGGCAGAACACTAAAACTTAAACTTATAGATAGGAAATTATTATGGCATATACTGATAAAGTGATTGATCATTATGAAAATCCCCGAAATGTCGGAAGTCTGGATAAAAATAAAAGTAATGTAGGTACTGGCATGGTAGGCGCACCTGCTTGCGGGGATGTCATGAAATTACAGATTGAAGTAGATGAAAAAACAGGCACTATTATTGATGCTAAGTTTAAAACTTATGGGTGTGGCTCAGCCATTGCATCGAGTTCATGGGCCACTGAAATGCTAAAAGGTCGTAGCATTAATGAGGCTCAAGCCATTAAAAATTCTGATATCGCAGTAGAATTAAGTTTGCCCCCCGTGAAAATTCATTGTAGCTTATTAGCAGAAGAAGCGATTCGTGCTGCAATTACAGATTATCAAAATAAACAAGCTGCGCTTGTGCCTGAGAATGACATTTAAGATAACCCCTCAGGGGCAACAATATTTGAACGAAGCCTTGTTAAAATCAAATGAAGGTGCAGCTATTGGGATTCGAATAGGCGTTAAAAAAGCGGGGTGCTCTGGATATGAGTACGTATTAGAATACGTTTATCCTCAGGATTTAAATCATATAGATGAATCATTAGATTTTATATTTGAATATGATAATGCAAAAGTGCTAGTCGATAAAGAGATTTATGGTAAATACTTTAAAGGTGGCACCACTATTGATTATCGTCAAGAAGGATTAAATGAAGGATTTAAATTTGATAATCCGAATGTATCTAGTGAATGTGGTTGTGGTGAAAGTTTTAATTTAGTATCTGAAACATCAAATCATGTCTAATTTTTTTGAATTATTAAATCAAACGCCTGCTTTTGAATTGAATTTAGAGGCTTTGGAATGTGAGTTTATTCAAGCGCAAAAACAAGCGCATCCTGATAATTTTATGCATATAGATGGAGCAGATTTAAATAATCAACATGATCTTAGTGCTTTGATTAATCAAGCGTATATGACATTGCGAGACCCCTTAAAACGGGCGATATATTATTTATCTTTACATAATGTCTTGATTGATGATTCTCCCATGCCTTTAGAATTTTTAATGGAACAAATGGATTTTAGAGACACTCTAGAAGCAGCGAATACCCCTGCTTTAAAAGAAAGTTTGCAAGCCATAATGCGGGCTAAAATAGAGGAGCAATATGATATTTTAAAAAATTTATTTTTGGACAATACTTGCGAAAATTTAAAATTGACTGTTATCGTCGTAAAAAAATTACGTTTTTGGACCAATATAGAATTACATGAGAAGTAAGTCGTAATGTCATTATTACAAATACAAGAACCGCTTAGAAAAAAAAACAATTCAGATAACTATGCTATTGGTATTGATTTGGGTACAACCCATTCATTAGTTGCTGTGCAAATGCACGGTGAGTTAAAAATATTAGCCGATGAAACAGGGGAAGTATTATTACCTTCGGTTGTACATTTTAAAGAAAATAATGAAATTACGGTGGGCTTAGAAGCTCAAGCGCAGATTGTACATGATCCAGATAATATTTTGTCTTCTACAAAACGGCTTATGGGTCGATCTTCTTTAGAATTAGAGCTTAAAACAAGGCACGGCCACACCAGTCCTTTGGTGGTATCTAGTTTAATTTTAAAAGCATTAAAAATGCGAGCTCAACAAGCATTAGGGGCAGATAAAATTGTAGGGGCGGTTATTACCGTGCCTGCGCATTTTAATGAAATACAACGGCAAATGACTAAACAAGCCGCTCAATTAGCCGATTTACCTGTATTAAGATTATTAACAGAGCCCACTGCTGCTGCAGTGGCTTATGGATTGAATATTTTAGAGGGATATTATCTAGTATATGATTTAGGAGGAGGCACATTTGATGTGTCTCTTTTAAAATGTCATCAAGGCGTTTTCCAAGTGCTCGCAACAGGGGGAGACATGTTGCTAGGGGGGGATGATATGGATGAGGTATTAGCTCATTGGATAGCAGATAAAGCCAGAGCCCCTGCTCATAATCACCCGTTTGTTTTAGAATTAGCAAAAAAACTGAAATTAACATTAACGCAATCTGATTGTGCTTGTATCACTTATAATGGGATGGACTTAACAATCACTCGTGCAGAGTTTAATAGTTTAATTCATCCTTTCATTTCTAAAACTATTCATGCTTGTGATCAGGTATTGCGGGATGCAGGGTTACAAAAATCAGATTGTACAGAATTGATTTTAGTAGGCGGTGCGACTCGAGTACCGTTGGTTCAAAGTGAACTCAGCACTTGGTTTGGTCGCGCTCTTTTGTCAGATATTAATTTAGACCAAGTGGTTGTAAGAGGGGCTGCAAAGCAGGCTGCTCAGTTAGCGGGACACTCAGGCGAGCCTAAGCATTTATTGCTGGATGTGAATCCCTTATCATTAGGCTTAGTGATGATAGATGGTTTAGTTGAAAAAATTATTTTACGTAATGCGCCTATTCCAGCAAGGGCAACACAATTATTTACAACCTCACAAGATAATCAAACTGGATTAGAATTAGAAATAGTACAAGGTGAGCGAGCTTTAGCAAAAGAATGCCGTTCTTTAGGGCATTTTTCGCTTAAAGGGATCCCACCGATGCAAGCGGGGCAGGCCAAAATTGAAGTTATATTTCAAATGGATGCCGATGGATTATTACAAGTAAGCGCCAAAGAGTTACTCAGTGGCGTGAGCGCAGCAATCGAGATTTCCCCATTATGCCAAAAATAGTTTTTCTCCCTAATGATGAGTTGCCTCATGGCAAAACCATAGAAGTGGCAACCGGTACTTCTATTTGTCAAGCCGCACTTACACATCATATTGATATTGAGCATGCGTGTGAAATGTCCTGTGCGTGTACAACCTGTCATGTGATTATTCGTAAAGGATATAATTCTTTAGTCCCGCCTGATGAACAAGAGGAAGATTTATTAGATAGAGCGTGGGGCTTAGAGCCTCATTCTCGTTTGAGTTGTCAGGCCTTAGTGGGAGAGGATGATTTAGAAGTCGAAATCCCTAAATATAGTATTAATCAAGTTTCTCAGAAAAATCAGGTATAATAAGTCGCTGGATTATTATCGTTTTATCATTATTAATTTAAAAGGCATTCAAATGACTAAAAATACAGAATTAACCCTTTCTATTATCAAACCCGATGCAGTTGCAAAAAATGCAATAGGTGCCATTATCGGACGCTTTGAAAAAGCCGGCCTGAAAATGGTTGCCGGACAAATGATGCAGTTGACTCAAGCGCAAGCCGAAGCTTTTTATGCAGTGCATCGCGCGCGTCCATTCTTTAACGACTTAGTTAGCTTTATGATAAGCGGGCCTGTTTTCGTTCAAGTATTAGCGGGCGAGAATGCAATGCAAGTGAACCGTGACATTATGGGGGCAACCAATCCTAAAGAAGCAGCAGCAGGGACTATTCGTGCTGATTTTGCCGATTCTATTGACGCCAATGCAGTGCACGGCTCTGATAGTGTTGAAAATGCTAAAATTGAAATTGAATTTTTCTTCCCGAAGATCAACGTGTATGTTACATCAGAAAATTAATCTACTAGGGTACGATAGAGAGATGCTCACCAAGTTCTTTGTAGAACGGGGTGAGCAACCTTATAGAGCAACCCAATTATTAAAATGGATTCACTCTGAAGGCATTAATGATTTTGCTCAGATGAGCAATATTAGTAAGGCACTTAAAGAAAAATTGAGTGAGCATTGTGAGTTAACATTTTTAAAGACAGTCACAGAGCAAATTTCAACTGATGGAACGCGAAAATGGTTGTTTGGCTTACCAGAAGGGGGCGCTATTGAAACAGTGTACATCCCTGAAGCGGGCCGAGCGACATTATGTATTTCTTCTCAAGTAGGGTGTATTTTAAACTGTCGTTTTTGCCATACTGCGCAACAAGGCTTTCAAAGAAATTTGGAAACGAGTGAGATTATTGGTCAATTATGGGCAGCCCATCGTATTTTAAAAGAAGCCGGATTGTTTTGTAAGGATGGCAGAACTATTACCAATGTCGTTATGATGGGAATGGGCGAGCCTTTACTCAATTTTGACAATGTATTACCTGCTTTAAATATTATGCGCGACGATTTAGCCTATGGTCTATCAAAATACAGAGTGACTGTGAGTACTTCAGGTGTAGTCCCGGGTATTGAGCAATTAGCAAAAGTAACCGATGTAGCCTTGGCGTTGTCTTTACATGCTCCTAATGATGCCTTACGGGCGGAGCTCGTTCCTTTGAATAAAAAATATCCATTGAAAATGGTGTTGGATGCTTGTAAAACCTATATTGGGGTAGATAGTAAACGCCGTATCATGATGGAATATGTGATGCTTAAGGGGATCAATGATAAGCCCGAGCATGCAAAACAATTAATCAGAGTGCTTCATGGGGTTCCTTGTCAAATTAATTTGATTCCTTTTAATCCGTTTGTAGGAACCGAGTATGTGTGTTCGGATCCTGATGTAATCCATGAGTTTAGCCGCCAACTACAAAAAGGCGGTTTTATAACGACGGTTCGCAAAACTCGTGGGCAGGATATTGATGCTGCTTGTGGGCAGTTAGCAGGGAAAGTAAAAGATAAAACTCAACGTAGCGCCAAAGCAGCCAGTAGAATTGAGACTCGATTAAAGATCAACGCAGTACAAGTAGAACATGCAGTTGGGTAAAAACTAAATTGATTAAAAATTTGCATGATTGTGCTGCTAATAATATAATATAAAAGCTTCAATAGGCGCGTAGCTCAGTGGTAGAGCATCTCGGTGACATCGAGAGGGTCGGTGGTTCAATCCCACTCGCGCCTACCAATGTTGTAAAATTAAATAAAAATAAGTTGCGTAGTCCTTGAACTTTAGGTAGAATTTTACATTCTTGGAGAGATGGCTGAGCGGTCGAAAGCGACGGTCTTGAAAACCGTAGAAGGGTTAAACCTTCCCAGGGTTCGAATCCCTGTCTCTCCTCCAAATTTTTAAAATCAAGTTAAAAAACTTAATTTTTACAAAGAATCACAAATTTTTAAATTTCTTTCATCTGGGTTATTCTAAAAAAACCTCCCTATTTTTTTATTATGCTTAATAAGGATAATAATTGTGATTACTGTTCTTTTGGTAGATGATCAAGATTTAGTACGAGCAGGAATTAAAAGTCTGTTATCGGATATAAAAGACATTCAAGTTATAGGCGAAGCTTCTAATGCAAAAGAAGCACTTCAAATCGTTCGTGAGCAAAGGCCCCATGTAGTGTTAATGGAAGTACGAATGCCAGGTATTGGCGGCATTGAAACCACTCGAAAATTAATACAAACCCATCCCCAAATAAAAATCATAGCATTGACGATGTGTGATGAAGAGCCTTTCCCCTCACACATGCTCAAAGCAGGCGCCACAGGTTATCTTACCAAAAAATCAAAATTAGATGAGCTCATACAAGCGATTCATGCTGTGTATCAAGGTGAAACGTATCTTAGTGCTGCTATAGCCCAACAACTGGCTTTAAAAAATATTTCAAATCAAAATCCTTCTTTATTTGATGCTCTATCGACTCGGGAATTACAAGTGATGTTGATGATTACCAGCGGTCAAAAAGTACAAAATATTTCCGATAAGCTTTGTTTGAGCCCAAAAACAGTCAACACCTATCGTTATCGTTTATTTGAAAAACTTAAAGTACATAGCGATGTTGCTTTGACGCATTTTGCCATTCGTCATGGCATGGCAGGCTATGTTTAATTCTAAAGTTTTTCTAGAGACACTTACTTCAAAACCAGGTGTCTATTGTATGAAAGATGTGAAAGGACATGTGTTATATGTTGGGAAAGCAAAAAATTTAAAAAAACGTGTCTCTAGTTATTTTAGGTTGCAAACTAATAACCGCTTGAGTGCTTTAGTTGAACAAATTCATAATATTGAAATTACCGTCACTGGAAATGAAAAAGAAGCCTTACTTTTAGAAAACACTTTAATTAAGTCTCTTAATCCTAAATATAATATTGTTTTCAAAGATGATAAATCTTATCCGTATTTATTTTTATCAAAGCATGCCTTTCCAAGGCTTATTTCGCAACGAGGACCAAGGCCAAATCAACAAGGGACGCGTTTTGGCCCCTATCCAAATATAGAAGCAGTAAGATATACCCTCAATTTATTGCAAAAATTATTTAAATTAAGACAATGTGATGATGTTTTTTTTCAAAACCGTTCACGACCTTGTTTGCAATATCAAATTAAGCGATGCTCTGCCCCATGTACGGGATATATTAGTGAAGCAGACTACGCTAAAGAAGTCGAAAGTGTCAGTCTGTTTTTGAGCGGTAAACAACAAGATATTATCCAAAATAAAATTAATGTCATGACAAAAGCGAGCCATGATCTCGATTTTGAAAAAGCAGCGCAGCTACGAGATCAAATTGCACAGCTCAATAAAATTGTTGAACAACAAGCAATAGAAGGGCAAACTACCCATCATCACATCGATTGCATTGTTGCGCAGCCGCATCCTGCTTCTGCCACGTTAGTATGTGTTTATATTTTATTTATTCGAGATGGTAAAGTCATGGGGGGGAAATCTTTTTTCCCTAAAATCCCCACAGCGCCTATAGAATCAAGCTCTGAATCTATGTCGGAGTTTTTATCAGAAGTTGTTTCTCAATTTGTGAGTCAATACTATTTAATCGCTCAACGAGATTTTCCAAAAGATATTATCATTAATACCTCTATAGAATCCGAAGAACAACAGTTATTGACCCAGAGTATTTCGCAATTCGCTCAAAAAACAATTCGCTTGATTTCTCATATGAATACCCCTGTGCGTTTACAAAAAGCGCGTTGGCTTGAATTAGCTTTGCAAAATGCTAAAGAAAGTTTGCAACAAAGAGTAAGTAGCAATCTGGTTATTTTAAAACGATATGAGGCCTTGGAAAAAGTATTGGGTTATACAAACCCTATTACCCGTATGGAATGTTTTGATGTGAGTCATACCCTAGGAGAGCATCCAGTAGCTTCGTGTGTGGTTTTTGACCAAAATGGCCCTCTTAAATCGGATTATAGGCGATTTAATTTAGAGGTAAACACGGGGGATGATTATGCTGCATTAGAAGAAGCGTTAATGCGACATTATAAACGTCTTAAAAAAGAAGGCAATATTTTACCTTCTATTTTGATTATAGATGGAGGAAAAGGGCAGTTATCCGTAGGTCAAAAAGTGTTCAAAGAGCTTCAAATTATTGATGTTACTTTAATGGGGGTAGCCAAAGGAGAAGGGCGTAAGCCTGGTTTAGAAACTTTATATGTTATACAGCCTAATGATAATGAGCAGCAAGGTATTATCCACTTACAGCCTACTTCTGCGGCACTTCATCTTATTCAAGCTATTCGAGATGAGGCACACCGCTTTGCAATTAGTGCACATCGAAAAAAACGCGCTAAAGCAAGGCGAGTCTCTCCTTTAGAGGAGATTTATGGTTTAGGGCCAAAACGCCGTCAAACTCTATTAAATTATTTTGGGGGCCTACAAGGTTTAAGTAGTGCTAGCCTAGAATCGATTACGAAGGTACCTGGAATTGGGCCAGATTTAGCAAATAAAATTTATGCTTATTTGCATGGCGAATAAATCGTGATAATCTTAGGGGTATGAATAGGCCATTAACCATCCCTAATATCTTAACTTATACACGCATCGCAATGATCCCGATTTTTGTGATCGTGTTTTATTTGCCTGGCAGATATATGGACTTGATCACTTCAGGAATTTTTTGCCTGGCCGCTTTCACCGATTGGCTCGATGGTTATTTAGCTCGAAAACTACATCAGACCTCCCGTTTTGGTGCTTTTTTAGATCCGGTTGCTGATAAATTACTTATTTCTATAGCCTTAGTCTTATTAGCGTCAGAGTATGGGACCGCTTGGATTGCTTTGCCTGCAGCCATTATTGTTGGTAGAGAAATTATTATTTCTGCTTTAAGAGAATGGATGGCAGAAGTTGGAAAAAAAACCAGTGTTTCTGTGAGTTTTATAGGAAAGCTCAAAACAAGTTTTCAAATGCTTGCCATCATTTTATTATTGTCTCAGCCAGCCGACTGGAGTCGGCCGCTAGTATGGGGAGGCGTGGTATTGATGTACTTAGCTGTAGCTCTGACATTGATTTCTATGTTTTCTTATTTGAAAGCAGCAATGAAGGTATTAAACTAAAAAAATAAAAACATGAAAAGTGCTTGACACAAAATCATGAAACTGTAAAATGCATACATTAGATCAATATTAGATTAGCGGGAATAGCTCAGTTGGTAGAGCACGACCTTGCCAAGGTCGGGGTCGCGAGTTCGAGTCTCGTTTCCCGCTCCAAATTAGTTTAGTATTTTAGGCCACGGAAAATACCCTTTTGGCTGGGTGGCAGAGTGGCCATGCAGCGGCCTGCAAAGCCGCGTACGCCGGTTCGATTCCGGCCTCAGCCTCCATATAATATATCCTGCCCGGGTGGCGAAATAGGTAGACGCAAGGGACTTAAAATCCCTCGGTGGTAACACCATGCCGGTTCGATTCCGGCCCCGGGCACCATTCATATATCCTTTTTATTTCTTTTATCTCTTATCATTAAATTTTCATAAAACCCATACGCTGTTGTAATGGATCTGGGTGGTGGAACTCACGTCCTAGCGTAGCGCAGACGGAAGCGAACAATAATCTCTCTTTGTAAAGAGAGACCGGCGCGCAGCGGCGAGAGAGATTTAATGGATCAACAAAGAGATTCAACTATTCCTTGCATAGAACTTGCCTTAATATTATTATGTGATATGCATCATTCATGCTTTTATACTTAACTTCTTGACAGAAGAATTAAAAATGATTTTATTCAACAAATTTATTAAAAAAAGTCTATCGTACTTTTCGATCATATTTCTTCTCTTCATATTCAGTTGCTCTCATCAACCAAAAACTAACAAAATCTATCCTCCTTATCCAGATGTCTGGGGCTATGATTTGTCAGAATTTCCCGCCATGAAATGGGGGCTAGCGGGCGTTGAAGCGTATGCTATGGATGATGGTGATTTTTGGTTTGTGATAGGTTATTCCTATGAGAATACAAAACCTATGGAGGCTAGAGCATCCATGACAAACCGACAATACATGTTAATTAAATTTTTTAAGGGTGAAAAAATAAAATTAAATGTTCAAGAGAGAAATCAGCTATTCAAAGTGACTGAAGGTAAAGAGATACCTATAAGTTTATTTGCCCCCCCAATAAAATTTAAAGATGGTTCTACACTTGCAGTATATAATGGCTCACGTCCAAATATGTGTTTTACACCTGACTTTTATGCTGATTATTTGATTAAAACAGATGGGCAAGGGAATACAAAAAAATATTCCATTTTAGAGGCTGCTCCCCAGGTTGATGTCTATATTGACGAAGGGTTATGTGAAGAAAATGCAGCGCCTTTTTTATATCAAAAACTACATACGCTACATCACCTGATTCCTCTTAAAGATGATACTTTTCTCGTATTTGAGAACGGAGGAAGTCTTATTTTAAGATTTGATAAAGAATTAAAGACTAAGTTTACACCAGTCTCGCCTACAGTGATACACTATGGTGACTATATTAATCGTAATTTTTTTGTGATTGAGTATTCATTGATAGAAGAATTACACAAAAAAATTATCGACGAAGAAGTCCCGCTATACCAGAGTATCCATGATACTTTGTTGCAGCATTTTCATAAATTATATAAATAGTAGGAAAGTAGTTTGATGTCAAAGAAGAAGTCACCAAAAGATGATGGCCCACGGTTCACAGGAGGAGATCATCTTACGGGTTTTGATAAGATTGTTCATGATCTTATGATGCGCAATGAGTTAATTAATGGGTATCATGGTTATGAGATTCGCCTTGCTAAAAAAAAGGGGAACAGTGGGCTTTCATTTGGGGGTAATCAAATGGATATGGGGAGAGATCTAAAACATGCTGATCTTTTTGAGAAAATATTAAAGAATGCCAAAACAAATAAAGGTGAGAAAATATTTAGTGAAGCGGAATTGCCTTCAATAGTAGGAGATAAGAATTGTAAATTACGAGAACGTGGAAAAACTCCTCAAGAAATATTTGGAAAAAATCTTGAACGTGTGAATACTGCGCTTGCAAGTGAATATGGGATAAAAGAAATTAATGGTGCTTATCCAATTGCAATAAAAAAGATGAAGGAAAAAGTACAGGCTGCAATTAATGCGATGAAAAATCCTGCAGCAAAGGCGTTTTATAGTACTGATTTTGGGCGGGCTTTATTATGTGATTATGAGAACCAGTATGGTTTGAAGCTAGATGGTGCATTTATAGAAAAATATATTAATGGCCCTTATAATGGGAAATTCAAAACTGATTACGATAGCAAAAAGCCTATTACAGTTTCAACTAAGACCTATTCTCAGAAAGATCATGAAAAATATCTACGAAGTACAAAACAGTGGGCTAAGGATTATGAGATGGTGGATAAGAGGCTCCTAAAGACACTGAATTTGTTGTTAGATTATGGTTTATATGATGAAGGCCCCTTGGATCTATCTAAAGTTGTCACTCAAAAGGCATTACAGTGCTCTGTTGGTTATCACGCTGTTAAGGCCTGCATAGTACACTACCCACCGAGCAAATTACATCCAAAAGGATTGACTACTTTAAGAAGAGCGCATTGCGCGAAAAATCCTGTTAAGAAAAAAATGAAAAAGAGGGACCGCCTACGATGAGGTATACGCCTACACATGCTTAAAGGCTTGCCTTTGTAGTTCAAAATATCTTTGGCCAATTAAAATAAAAGTTTAGGATGAATTTAATTTTGGATGGGGTTATTTATGAAAAAAGAAAAAGACACTTTGTTATCGCTGATGGATACCGATCGTATAAACTCTCTTTATAATCGGGTTAATGACCATATTACTCAAGCGCGACAGCGTGTTCAACGTACCATTGATACCGAAATGGTTAGAGCCTATTGGTTAATTGGTCAGGAAATAGTAGAAGAAGAACAATTTGGCTATGAGCGTTCAGAATACGGAACAGCCGTTCTTCATAACCTCTCAATGCGGCTGCAGCAGCAATACAAAAGAGGTTTTAGTGTAGATACTCTTGAGCGAGCAAGAAGATTTTATATCATTTATCAAGAGGTTGAAAATTCCGCCGCAGTGCGGCGGAAATCTCAGTCTCCCAGCTTAAACCCTAATCTTTCTTGGATTCATTATACCCATCTTTGTCCATAGTTAAATAACTATGCCTAAGTTCCCACTAAATTTGAACTTTCAATTTTTCAACTTGTTAATTTATCGTGTTATTTTTTTGAAAATCCTCAGAAAGCCATTTGTAGTGACATAAAACATAAAATATATTTTGAAAAAAAAATTTTTTATGTCATAATGACTCCA
>CANJXG010000009.1 GCA_947478905.1 Coxiellaceae bacterium | reverse complement strand
TGCACATTTTTTTTGGAAAATTTTAAAAAAAATGTTGACAGCCAAGACGGTATCTACGTTAGATCGAATCAAACTGACAAGTCGACACACTTATCTTGCTCTATAAATATGAAAAAATCAGAACTATTTTCTTATTTCAGTGCCATTCAGGTGCGCATGCACCTGTTGTAATAAGAAGATATGCTTCTTTAACAGATAATTTTAGAGCTAAAGCTAAGCTTTAATAATTTCTCCATTTAATAGAAGATCTGCCGTTATGTTAAAAATTTCTAATAGTGTCACTATTCCCAGTTTCGAGATAGAAATATCCGCAATTAGAGCCCAGGGAGCAGGGGGGCAAAATGTTAATAAAGTATCTACTGCAGTGCATTTGCGCTTTGATATCATTCATTCTTCTTTACCAGATTTTTATAAAGAAAAATTATTAGCCCTTAAAGATGATAGGCTCTCAAAAGAGGGCATTATTATAATTAAAGCGCAAAAATATCGTAGCCAAATTAAAAATAAAGAAGATGCATTTTTGCGCTTGCAAGTTTTAATACAACAGGCTATGCATGTTGCTAAAGCAAGAAGGCCGAGTAAACCGACCAAAGCTTCTAAAATAAAAAGATATGAAGGAAAAGTAGCTCGAGGGAAAACTAAAAAATTAAGAAGTAAAAATATTACTCAGGCAGACTAGCTAATAGCTCACCCATTTTAATTGCAGAACCTTCTGTAAAAGCAGTATTCCAATTTAGGTGCGAGAGGTCTTGTCCCATCAGTAATATAACCGTAGAGCCCATATTAAAATACCCAAGCTCTTCTCCTTTTTCAAGGATAATGGGATTCTCAAGATCATTGTAATCGGTATGGGTAATTTTTCCTTTTGATGGGAGTACACCCGCCCATTTTACTGCCATACTTGAAACCAACATAGCACCTACTAAAATAACTGCTAAAGGACCGAATTGGGTATCAAAAAAGCAGACCACTCTTTCATTTCTCGCAAATAAATTATCAATGTGATCAGCCGTATGGGTGCTTACTGAAAATAGTGCACCAGGAATAAAGCGCATTGCCTTTAAAGTACCGGTAATAGGCATATGAACCCGATGATAATTATGAGGCGCTAGATAGATAGTTGCAAAACATCCTGTATTAAAAGGAGTGGATTGGCTAGAAGGATAACCTAAAAGAGCTTGTGTGGTAAAAGATTTTCCTTTAGCCTGCATTAAGGTACTTTGAGTAATACTACCAAATTGGCTTAAAATGCCATCTGCAGCGGACACGATGCCCGTAGTCTCAGGTGCAATAGGGCGAGCATGCTCTTTTAAGTGCCGTGTAAAAAAATCATTGAAGGTTTGATATTCTTGAACATTTTCTCGTTGGGCTTCTGAGAGATCTACATCATATAAGCTAAGAAAAGTGCGAATTTGCCAATTTTTTATGGAGGAGCATTTAATTTTTGTAAATCTACCAATAAGCCTAGAGGCTGTGTGTTGGAGGGCTATATATTGCCAACCAATGGTTTTCCACCAATGAAAACTATGTTTATATTTTTTATTATTTTTGAGTTCTTTAGACATTGAAGCAGTTTACAGGGAATTGCATAAAATGTATAGAGTATTTATTTTGGAGAAGGGAGTTTTTTCATTTGGCCTTCCAAGGTAGGTTTAAAGTATTCCTTTAATTTATCTAATAATAGTTTTAACTCATTCATAATGCCAGGTTCAATAAATTTGGTTTGTGAAAGTGCGCTTTGACACTTTTGGGTTGCGCTTTGTAATTTTTGAAATTCATTTTTAATACTTGTTTCAGCTTCTACAGGGAGGGAAGTATTAATTTTTTCAAAGGCAGTTGTTGAGTGTTTTAATTGGGTTTTATAAGCTTGTAATATTTCTGTTTCAGCAGGTAGTGTGCTTTTATTATTTAATTTAGCATCAATCAAAGAGTCAAGTTTACCTAAACTTTCAGAAATACTTTTAACATCGGATAATTTATTTAATTTTCCACTACGAACAGGAATGGGAATAAAAGGATTTTTTAATTCTTTTAAGTCTTCAGAAGGGATGGGGATAGGTTGTTGTTGTTTATTCATTTCGTCATTTATTTGGTGCAGGTGCTTTAAGGCAAAAGTTTTACAGTTGCGAGTAACCGGATTAAAGATGAGAGGTTCCTGTTGATGGGTTTTCACATCATCATCAAGTCCACTTTGTAAGGCTTTGAACGCTGTTTCGCTAATTTCCCAAGTTTTATATTCTTTAATAACCTTCTGCTCGTCTTCGGGATAAAATGGTTTAGAGGTTGTGTGTCCAGTAGCACCAGGGTGAGTCCCAAAAAAATCATATAACATACTATTAGTGGTCCTTGCCCCTTTAGTGGATTTTAGTAATAGAGCGGCATGTCCCCAACCTTTCCCAGGTTGGACAACGTAGGAAACATAGTATTTTTTTTCAGTAGGTCCACTTGTACCCATGAGCATACCTCTTTTATATCTAGTTATAAACAGTTTGTCTTATAACTAAATAATAGTTTAAAAATACTGAAATGTCAAAAATTAAACAGGTTTATTCTAAAATTGCTTCTATATCATCTTTAGGTGCATCATCCCCTATAACGATAACTTGTCCATCAGGTAAGAAGCCTTCCACTTGAGCATCCCAAAGGGATTTATACATGCCATTTTTGGCTAGCAGGGCCGGGTGGGATCCATCTTCTACAATTTTTCCCTTATTAAAAACCATGATTCTATCCATATGCAATAAAGTGGACAGCCTATGAGCAACCACTAAGCTGGTTTTTCCTTGCATGAGTTTCCAAAGGGATTCTTGAATATCATTTTCAGTGACAGAATCTAACTGAGAGGTGGCCTCATCTAGAATTAAAATAGGGGCATTTTTTAAAATAGCCCGAGCAATAGAAATACGTTGCCGTTGCCCACCCGAGAGTTTAACGCCCCTTTCTCCTACCATCGAGTCATATTGTAAAGGTAATTTTTTAATAAAATCATGGGTATGTGCTTTTTTAGAAGCTTCAATCACTTCTTCATCGGTGGCATCTAAACGGCCATAGCGAATATTTTCCATAATCGTGCGATGAAATAAAGCAGGATCTTGAGGGATCATTCCAATATTGCTTCTTAAAGATTGCTGAGTCACTTCTTTAATATTTTGCCCATCAATTAATATTTCGCCTGAGGTAAGATCAAATAATCGTAAAATTAAATTCACAAAAGTGGATTTTCCACTGCCAGAGTATCCTACTAAGCCTACATTTTGGCCCGCTAGGATAGTAATAGATTTGTTTTGAAAGAGAGGATCCGTTCCTTTGTAATGAAATTGCACATTTTTAAATTCAATCACGCCCTCGGTTACTTTAAGCATTTTTGAATTAGGCACATCTTCAATCTCTAAGGGCACTAATAACATTTTTAAGCTTTGATTGCATTGGCCAATGGAATCATTGATGATATCGATATACTCTGTCAGATCCCACATATTTTCGGTGACAAATAACACTAATCCTAGTATTAAAGCAAAGTCACCAATAGAGACTAAATTTTCTGTTCTGAGTTTTAATAAAAAGAACAACATAAATGCAATGAGTGCAGTAATAGAGAGACCTTGCCAAAACCAAACTTTAAAAACAAACCATTCTTTGGCCACAAATTTATTTTTCATGCTTAACAGATAAGTTTTTAGATAACTGGTTTCAAATTGACTTCGAGCAAATAGACGTGCAGTGCCTATACTTTGAATACTGTCAACCAGCGCACCACAGAGCAGAGATTTACTTTTAGCATATTCTTTTGATAAGTTTCTGGCCCGACCAGAGAGTAAGAAACTACTTAATAAAAAGAAAAAGACCCAAACAAATAAGCCTACAGCGAAAATAGGATGCACAAAGTACATTACGATAAGCGCAAGGACGAGTTGTACGAACATCTCAATGGAGTACATTAAAGCGCTATGGAGTACTTTTTCAATATTGTCTGCAACAAGGGTAATATTAGTTGAAATTGCGCCTGCAAAGTTTTCTTGAAAAAACCGAACAGAACCTTGCTGGATATAAGAAAATAAACTTTCAATGATATTGTTTTTTATTTTAGGTGCAAGACTTAAATTGAGGCAGTCAATACCTCGCCATATTGTATTATGGACTTCGTAGTTTAAAACAAAAAAAAGCGCCGGCCAGAAAGTGGCATGGATGAGTGCGTGCCTCTCATGGGTGCCTTCGATAGCATCTAGTAATAATTTAGAGAGCCAAGAACTCATTGTACCATAGGTACCAGAGAGGGCTGACAAAATTACAATGGCAAGGATTTGCCATTGATAATTTCGTAAAAAGTGTAGACTAAACTTTATAAAAGTTTGAGGTAATGGACTGGTTCTCATCCTTTTAGCTTAACAGAAAAAGATTAATTTGCTCAACTAAATTTATTGCATTCCATGCCTAATGACGTCTACAATAAAATGAAGTTGTTCATCAGTTAAATAAGGATGCATTGGAATGCTTATAATTTCCTGACTTAATTTTTCAGTTACTTTTAATTCTGACTGTGTTTGTGGAAAACATGAATAAGCAGCTTGTAAATGTAATGGCTTTTCATAATAGATCATATAAGGAATGTGTTCTTTTTTAAATAATTCTAATAAAGGTGCTCGCTGATCTTTATCACACCGTACACTATAAAGTGCCCAAGCATGGGTGTAATTTTCAGGCACTATGGGAGTGTGAATGATATTTTTTAAATGCTGCGCATAAAAGTCTGCAACTTCAACACGTCGTTTATATTCTTCATCAAATATTTTTAATTTTTCTAATAAAATAGCAGCTTGTAAGGTATCCAGACGGCTATTTATGCCAATATGGATATAATCATAGCGGCTTGCGCCTGTACCATGGGCTCTGAGTGAACGCAAGGTATGATTCATTTGTGCATCATTTGAATTTAGAAAAATCGCGCCCCCATCGCCATAACATCCTAAAGGCTTGGCCGGGAAAAAACTGGTAGTGCTCATTTCACATAATGCACCTATGTGTTTTTCTCCAATTTTGCCGCCAAAACTTTGCGCTGCATCCGCAATCATCCATAACCCATTTTCTTGCGCAATGTTATTTAAAGCAGCATAATTAGCTGGTAAACCAAATAAATCCACAGGAATCATTCCTTTGGGAGTTAAACCCAGCTTTTGACTGGTTATAATGGCATCTCGCAGAGAATCGGGCGACATATTAAATGTATCTTCCAATACATCTACAAAAATAGGGGTTGCCCCACAGTGCGCAACGACTTCAGCTGTGGCTGCATAGGTAAAGCTCGGGACAAATACAGCATCATTGCGACCAATATTTTTAGCCATGAGTAAAAGACTGAGGGCATCTGTACCATTGGCACAAGTAATAGTATGCGCTGCACCGGTGCGTAAAGATAGTTTTTCTTCCAACTCAGACACTTCGGGTCCTAGTATATATTGACCATGTTCTAATACGCGTTTAATGCCCGCATCTAATCCAGCTTTGATCTGTTCTTGTTGTGCAGCTAAGTTAATAAATGAAATAGGGTGCATAGATACTATCCTCCGCAGGTATGATCATGGATGTGATCATCAGAATGGTTATGGGAGCAAGCATCGGTGTGAGTATGCGTATTATGCGTATTAGCATGAGCAGCATACTCAATCTGTTTTTGTAGTGCTTTTGTTTTTAGTTTTATTTGTTCTTTACGCTTAGCCGTTTTTTTGGCTATTTTCTTTTGTTTTGCTTGTATGCTTAGGCTCATGATTGGATTTCCTGTGATTGATGGATAGCGTCTTTGGCGGCTAGCATTACTTTTAATACTCGTATTGCTTCTGCGCCATCGGTAATAGGGGTACAATGGTGTGCAATACAGTCTAAAAAGTGTTGTGCTTCTTGTTTTAAAGGTTCATTTTTTTCAAGATGGATATTTTCTGCTTGACTGTGACAGGGCTGAGGTAATCCATCTACCCATTGTGTAGGATACGGGTAGAGTTGTAATTTAGATTCCCAGGGCTGTGTATCATCAAAAACTAACATGGCTTTTTCAGCAATAATAATGAGTTTTTGTTCTTTGTAGGGATGTAACCAAGATACGAAGATGTGCGCTTGCTCTCCTTTTGGAAAAGTGAGATGTGCACTGGTAATATCTGCTGCGGTATGCTGTAGATATTTGGCTTCTCGAGCTACCACATTATTAGGCATATCGCCAATAAGGCCTAGAATCATCGAAACATCGTGAGGTGCAAAACTCCACCATATATCTTCTTCGGTTCTAAATTTTCCTAAATTTAATCGGTTACTATAAATATAGTGTAATTTCCCTAAAGAACCATTTTCTTTGAGTTCTTTTATTTTCAAAAATCCAGCATGATAGTGTAATAGGTGACCTACCATTAAAGTAAGATTTTGTTTTTTAGCTTCTTCATCGAGCTTTTGCGCTTCTTCTAATGTTAAGGTTAATGGTTTTTCTACAAAAATAGATTTTCCAGATTGTAGGCATCGCATGCCTATTTCAAAATGCACTTGAGCCGGAGTGGCAATCACTACCCCGTTAATGTCGGGATTATGAATGATGTCCTCAAGGCTATAAAAAGGGACCTGATACTGGGCGCTATAAGCGGCTGCAGTAGCGCTGTTTTGATCAGAAATTGAATGTAAAACGCCTAACTCATTAAGTACGCGAATATGATTTTTTCCCCAGTTACCGCAGCCAATAACCGCGATATTGAATTTTTTGTCGTAATTGGACAAGGTAGCACCTGTGAGTGTGATTAAATTTAAAAGATTCGATATTTTATCAAAAATAAAAGTAAGTGTCAGTTTATTTTATAAGTTTTTCAACTTGCAAAATTTATGTTTGCTTAATACCCATAAATTTGCTCATAATAGTGCGTATGGATATAAAAATAATCATCACAAAACTATTGAGTTTGTTTGATAAAAAAGAAAAGCAAATGATGATACTTTTGTTTTTAGCTGCATTGCTAATGGGACTGGCTGAAATGGCTTGTATTGCCTCTATTGTCCCTTTTTTAGCCGTTATATCGTATCCTGATTGGATGCAAACCAATGCTTATGTGCAGGGTTTGTATTCCACCTTCTCCTTAACCATGCCGCACCAGGTCATTTTTATTTTGGCTTTGGGCGTATTTATTTTATTCATCATGAGCAATGTACTCTCTGTTTTAACGACGTGGGCAATAGTAACGTTTAGTTTTAAGCAAGGCGATGTATTGTCTAGACGATTATTGGCGCGTTATTTACAAGCTCCCTATAGTTTTTATTTAAATCATAATGCCTGTGATTTAAGTCAACACATTTTATCGGATGTGAATAAACTCGTCTTAGGAGTGTTGATGGGCGGGCTGTTAGCCACAGCAAAGCTGTTGGTCATTTTGTGTATTTTTATTTTGTTGTTTCTTATCGATCCTTCCCTAGCATTCAGTGTGGGAGGGGGGTTAGGGGCTGCTTATATTGTAGTGTATTATTTTGTTTATAAGCGTCTTTCTTGCGCTGGCCAGAATGTAGTATTGGCACACAATAAAAAAAACCAATGCATTGTAGAAGCTTTTGGAGGGATGAAAGAGATTAAGGTTTTGAATTGTGAATCTTTCTTTGTAGAAAGATTTACAATCTTTTCACAACAATATGCAAAGGCACAAAGTGTAAGCCAGATCACTCCGCAACTAACCCGGTACTTTATAGAGCTTATTGCTTTTGGAGGACTGTTATTAATGGTCCTCTCTCTTTTAGGCGTACAGCAAAAAATTGCGAATGTTTTACCGGTGATTGGGTTATATGCATTGGCTGGCTATCGATTAATGCCTTTAGTTCAGCAAGTATTTAATGGCATCTCGCAAGTAAGATATGATTTAGCCTCATTAGAGGTAGTATATCAAGAGTTTGGTATGACAGAGCCTCAGATACAAAATAAGCCGGGTAAGCGGGAACGTGTAGGAAAAATTAGCATTCATAATCTAAGTTTCCAATATCCCAATAGCCCTGTTTTTGCACTCAGGGATATGAATTTTGAAATAGAGATACAAGCACATGAGAGGATAGCTTTTGTAGGGCCAACGGGCACGGGTAAAACCACATTTGTAGAAATACTACTAGGGCTACTCCCCCCTACTCAGGGGATGATAAAAATAGATGATAGTATATTATCCAATGATACCATTTTGCACTGGCAATCGAATGTGGGGTATGCACCGCAAAATACTTTTTTGATAGATGACTCTGTTATAAATAATATTGCTTTTGGAATAGATCCTAAAGCAATAGACCTAGAGAAGGTAGAGCATTGTGCGGCTTTAGCTCATATCCATGAGTTTATAAAAAATGATTTGTCAAATGGATATAATACTGTGGTGGGGCAAAATGGAATGCGATTGAGTGGGGGCCAAAAACAACGTATAGGGATTGCAAGAGCTTTATATCGTGATCCTCAAATTTTGATTTTAGATGAAGCTACCAGTGCTTTAGATGAGACAACACAAAAAAATATATTTGAATCTATTCGTGAGAGTATGCCTGATAAGACGATGATTATTGTAGCGCATCGACTCGCTACTATTGAATGTTGCGATATCATTTATAGCTTTGAAAAAGGAAAAGTCAACATAAGGAAGGTGAATCTAGAATGTCCCATCAACGAAAAATAGCCATTATTGGTTTAGGGTATGTTGGCTTGCCTCTAGCAGTGGCTTTTGGTGAAAAAAATGAGGTGATAGCCTTTGATATTAATCCAAAGCGTATTGCGCATTTAAAATTACATCAAGACTCTACCGGGGCTGTATCTAGCCAGGTTTTAAGTCAGGCGAGCATTGACTGGACGCAAGATGCACAAAAGTTAGCACAAGCAGATTTTTACATTATTGCAGTACCTACCCCTGTAGATACTATGCAAAAACCAGATTTACGTTGTTTATTAGAGGCTTCTCAAACAGTGGGTTCTTTTTTAAAAAAAGGCGATATTGTAGTGTATGAATCGACGGTGTATCCGGGGGCAACAGAAGAAGTATGTGTGCCATTACTTGAAAAATATTCTAATTTAGTATGTGGTAAAGATTTTAGTGTTGGATATTCTCCTGAGCGGATGAATGCCGGTGATCACTTGCATCAATTGTGTGATGTAGTGAAAGTGATTTCGGGGTGGGATGAAAAGACAACCGATATACTAGAGAGGGTCTATAGCGCTGTCGTGCATGCAGGTGTATACAGAGCATCCAGTATTAAAGTCGCAGAAGCTGCGAAGGTGATTGAAAATACGCAACGGGATTTAAATATTGCCTTAATGAATGAGTTAGCTATTATTTTTGCTAAAATGGAGATCAATACCCAAGAGGTGATTAAAGCAGCCAGTACAAAATGGAATTTTATGGCTTTTCAACCAGGATTAGTCGGTGGGCATTGTATTGGGGTAGATCCCTATTATTTGACCTATAAGGCTCAAACATTGGGATACCAGCCAGAAGTGATTTTATCAGGCAGAAGAATTAATGATGGAATGGGCAAGTATATTGCTCAACAAACTGTGAAACAGATGATTCTCTCAGGCACCCTTATTAAGGGTGCAAAAGTAGCGATTTTAGGATTAACTTTTAAAGAAAATTGTGGTGATTTAAGAAATTCTAAAGTCAGGGATGTGATGCGTGAGCTGCAAACCTATGGGGTTGAATTATTGGTGCATGATCCGGTTGCAATAGATCTAGAGGTGGAGGCGCTATATCATCATAAGATGGTATCGTGGAATGCTTTGCAAGAGCTCAGCGCCATTGTATTGTGCATTGGGCATCGCCATTATTGTGAAATTCCTTTTTTAGAGTATGTTGAGAAACTCTCCAATACAGGTGCGCGTGTTATTTTTGATGTAAAAAGCATTTTAAATGCAGCCACGGATGCGGAGTGTGCTGCCTTAAAAACGATTCGTTTATCTCGATTATAGGGTATGATACTATCCAATGCATTTCAAAAAAAAGGTTATACAACTAAATCATGAATACTCTACAACTTCCTGAAAATCCAAGTTATCCGATTGAAATTAGCTTGCCTGTAATATGGGGAGATATGGATGCCTTTGCGCATGTTAATAATACTTATTATATTAGATGGTGTGAAGCGGTTCGTATGGTCTATATGGAAGCTTTAAATTTAAAAGAACATTTTTCAAAAACTAAAATTGGGCCTATTTTAGCCCGTACAGAAATTGATTACTTTATTCCGCTTAGCAGTCCGGATATGGTTACAATTTCTATGTCAGTTATTCAATTAGGAAATACGTCTTTTATTTCAAAATATCGTATTACCAGTCAAGCGCATCAATCAAAGGTAGCAGCCCAAAGCCAAGCGGTATTAGTATTAATAGAGTATAGCACTGGGCAAAAAGTGGTATTAGATGAAACGGTTCGATCAAAAATTATTGCTTTGGAAAATAGTAAAAAATGAGCACAAGTATTTTAAAAAAAATACCCGCAACCTTAAAGGGTATAATTATATTATTAGTATTAATTTTAAATACACTATTTTTTTCAATCTCGATGTACTTTGTTATTTTTGCAAAAATCGTGATTCCTTCTAAGGTGTATAAAAGGCGTTGTACTGCCATTTTAGAATGGTTATCTGAATGCTGGATTGATGTCAATCTCTATGTAATAGAGCGGTTACATGAAACGCAATGGGAAGTGTCTGATGTAAAAAATTTATCTAATAAACAGTGGTATTTTTTAATTTCTAATCATCAATCGTTTATAGATATATTTGCATTGCAAAAAGTATTAATTCGTAAAATACCCTCTTTTAAATTTTTCATGAAACAATCTTTAATTTGGATGCCTTTTGTTGGTATTGCGTGGTGGGCTTTAGATTGTATTTTTATGAAACGATATTCTAAAGAAACGTTAGAACGTAATCCTCATCTACGAGAAGTAGATATGCAAGCCACGCAAAAAAAATGTCGAGAATTTAAACACCGGCCTGTTACTATTGTTAATTTTGTAGAAGGCACCCGATTTACTGAAAAAAAAAGAATTGCTCAATCTTCTGCTTATCAGCATTTATTAACTCCTAAAGCAGGGGGATTAGCCTATATGGTGGCTGCTATGGAAGGTAAAGTGCATGAATTAATTAATGTGACCATTGCCTATCCAAATGGCTCCTATGATTTTTGGGATTTTTTATGTGGTCGAATTCACAAAATTAAAGTCCAAGTTGAACTATGCCCTATTCCTGTTGCTATATTAAAAGGGGATTATTTTAATGATCCGCATTATAGAGCATTATTTAAGCAATGGTTGGTTTCATTATGGGATGAAAAAGATCAATTATTAATGAATATGTTAAAAGAGGGAGGTTAAAAATACATGAATAAATTTTTAACGATTGGAATGATGATTGTGATCATGTCGTTATTGTCTTGCAGCTCAGGTCCTCTTGGTATGTTAGCTGCAACTATATTGCCTTTATTTGCAATTATAGGCGTAGGTTTAATGACTTTGAATGTTTTAGTTGCTAATGGGCACCCTCAAAATTTGGCAGCAGAACCAAATGATCCTGCTGTAGTTTTGGGAAATTTTATGAATGTAATGTTAGCGTATTGCGCTCAATGTGCACGAGGAGTATTTTTTGGAATAGGGCAAATGATTAGTTGGGGAATGCCAAATAGGATAGGAGCAGGCGCTGAGCAGGCTCCTCAACCACTGCCTGCTCAAGCACTTCCTCCTCAACCGCTGCCTCCTCTCGCCAGATTGGCTGGTGGCCAAGGTGAGGGGCAAGCCGCTCAGGTTCCTGGATTGGTTGTTAACATTAACATTCATATTCATACAAAATCACCTTCTCAGCCTGAGCGCGCGCGTGTTAGGGTTGCCCGATAAATAGTTAGTCTTGCGAATAAATCATGATAAAACTTTTAAAAAGGAAAGGTTTTAGGAGGGGGTATCATTAAGGGGAGTATTATAGGAATATTGATCACTCATAAAGATAACTTTTTTACATTTTTTAGGTAGACTCTATATTCTATGCTACAATTTGGACATTCAAAATGAGCAGTTAAAAAAGTAAGAGGAATAGATTGATGATTGAATTAAAAGCTGAGGCTTTAGACTTAGTATCTGGTGGAATAGAAATGGTGCTAGCCGGTGCTGCAATTGGATTGTGTGTGATGGAATGTTATAAGCGCTGTGCTGGTACTCTAATATTAGAGCCTTATATTCAAGATACGATTGTAGAAACCAGGATCGATCTTTATGATCCATATGGTTTTTGGATAGGATACGATATTGAGCCGTATATAGTCTCTGAACAGAAATATAATCGCGTTTATATTTTTTAAAAATTTTATATAAATAAATATAGTCATTAATAATAAAAGGTATGCAATATGTTGGCATTGGTTGGTAAAGTATTATTTGGATTATCACTTGGAATGACTAGTGCTTTTGTATTAGGCGCTACTTCAGTAGGATTATGGACCCTTGCATGGCCTACTATAGTTTTGACTGGCTTTGTAGGTGCGGCGTTTTGGTTTCTTGGTAAAGCTATAGAATCCATAATTGGTGATGGGGCGAATGGCGAATTCATACCTCCACAACAGGAATTTCCTCCAGATTATAGCGATGCTGTTAATAACCCTCAAGACTTTAGGCCTAGTGCACCTGCACCTAGTGCACCACCTGCACCTAGTGCACCCGCACCTAGCGCACCTGCACCTAGCACATCTAGCTTTTTCTTCTCCCTTGCACCTAATTTTTTTGCTAGTAGACCAGTGGTGAGCACTTTTAGCCATTCTGCACCGTTTTCTAGTATCCCTCACGACTTTAGAGTCCGAACTGCTCAAAGACGAGCCGCTCATTATTCTCCTGGAGGACTGCCTTTAAGCGCTACGGATCCTAGAAGAAGGGCTGAGGGAGCAACCACGGTGAGGCATGTAAGCAGACAATCAGTGCGTTTTAATTGATTTTTTATTCCTAACCTATTCCTAAATATGGTATAATATGCTTTTGGCTTTATTAAGTTAGTTAAAAGGTTATTATGTATAATGCAACGGCTGCCGTATTTTCTCATGCTGATTTAGATTTTATTTTGGGTACCAATACCCTTTTAAAAGGGGAAGCCTATCAGAAAAAAGGATGGGTGAGCGATCTTAAAATAAGCAAAGGCGGAGAAGAGATTACAGCCGACGTACGAGGGAAAACCCAATCTCGTTATAAAGTGCGTATTGGTATAGTCGATAAGCCACAAGCCACAGGCGCTTCTCTTAATTTTAGCATACAGGGTACTTGCTCGTGTTATATGAGCTACAATTGCAAGCATGTAGCTGCCACTTTATTGCAAGTACTTAATCAACAGCCACGGGCATCTACAGCTGAGTCATCCATTTCATCCAATACTGAAATGCTACAATCTCGTTTTTTATCTTCTCCTGGCGCTATTAAGACACCTAGCACCGCCACGTCCCATTGGTTTTCTTTTTTAGATAACATTAAAAATAATACACAAGAAATTGACCCTATAACTGCGCCCTCTAAACAAGAATTAATATATATTCTAGATTTATTGACCTTACCCAAACAAGGGGTGTTTTTACAAGTTGAATTACAGTTGGTAAATATACTTAAAAAAGGCGGATATGGGGCTTCTAAGGCTTATTCACTTTCTAGTGGAAATACTACTTTATTAATGCCTCAAGATGCCTTAATTATTCAAGATATTGAGAAAATGAGACGGAGTGTAAAATTTTCAAATTATTATTATTCTGAGAATCAATATATTATTGCAAAAGATATGGCACGAGCGCTTATTACGTCCATCCTTAAGACAAATCGATGTTATTGGAAAAAAATGTCTGGTTTTAAATTATCTTTAGGAATGCCATTAACCGGAACGTTTGCATGGGAATTTTTAGGAGATGGGTTACAAAAATTAAGTTGCACACTAGATAATAAAACGATATTAGAAACCCAGCCGCTTTGGTATATCGATAATAAAATAGATCAAAATACGGTGATGATGGGGGCTTTAGGTACCGAATTTGACGATGAAACAACTTTGGCGTTAATACATACTCCTGCTTTAACGCCTGAAGAAGCACAATTATTTATAAAAACTTATGCGCTTGAAAATTTACCTTTACCTAAAGTGTATGTGACACACGCTCAAAAAGGCATTCCGCTTCCGGTTTTAAAATTAGCACCGTATATGATCCATAACATAGAAGGGACTCGATTAGAGGATGCTTCCGATGACTCTGCTATGGCTGTGTTCAGTTTTAAATATGGTGCTACAGAGGTAGATTTTAATAATCCAGCGAGCACTATAGAATATCATGAAGATAATACAATTATCAGTGTAGAGCGCGATAAAGAGCAAGAATTACAATATCTGACTTTGTTAAAAGAGATGCAAGTAGTAGAAGTGATCAGCGCTTTTACAAAGTGTACTTTTGTTATTCAGCTGCCCTTTATGTTCAAAGATTTACCAGTGTTGCAAGCACAAAAGTGGATTATTAATATTGATCCTGATTTTCCGTTTCAATGTGTACAAGAAGAGGAATGGTATACCGAAGTTGAAGACAAATCACACTATGATTGGTTTGGATTTGAACTAGGTATTTTAGTGGGTGGGCAAAAAATTAATGTGTTGCCATTATTAGTTAATTTAATTAATAAAAACCCCGAAATGCTCAATGCTAAAAAAATTGAGGAACTTTCGGATGACTATCAGTTTCATTTACAACTCCCCGATCACCGCTATGTGGCTATTGCAGCAGGGAGAGTAAAGGAGATTTTATCTGTTTTAGTTGAGCTTTATGATAGTAAAGCACTAAAAAATGGAATATTAAATGTACGGTATGTTCAAGCTGCTCAATTATTAGGTTTGCAACAAAGTTTACAAGCCCGATGGATGGGCGGTGAAAAATTAAAGAAATTGGGTGAAAAATTACTTCATTTTAAAGGTATTGAGTCTTGTGTATTGCCAAAAGGATTAGAAGGGCAATTAAGAGATTATCAAAAAGAAGGCGTTGATTGGTTAAATTTTTTAAGGGAATTTCAATTAGGGGGAATTCTTGCTGATGATATGGGCTTAGGAAAAACTATTCAAGTACTGACCCATTTATTATCAGAAAAAGAATCTGGTCGTCAAAAATTTCCTAATTTGATTATTGCGCCAACCAGTTTAATGGCAAATTGGGAAAATGAATGTAAGCGTTTTACACCTGATTTGAAAGTATTGATTTTGCAAGGTGCTCATCGGCATGCACGTTTTGAAAATATTGCGCAAGCCGATATTGTATTAAGTACTTATCCCTTAATTAATAGAGATAAATCTATTTTTCTTGAGCATCAATTTCATTATTTGATATTAGATGAAGCACAATATATTAAAAATCCTTATACTAAAGCCTACCAAGTTTTATTAGAAGTCAAAGCAAAGCATACTTTATGTATGACCGGTACGCCAATGGAAAATCATTTGGGTGAATTATGGTCTTTATGCCATTTTGCCATCCCTGGGTTATTAGGAGATAATAAAAAATTTAAAAAATTATTTAGAGATCCTATTGAAAAAGAAGGGGATGTGGTTCGTCAAAAAAGTTTAGCCAATCGGCTTAAACCCTTTATGCTGAGGCGCACCAAAGAACAAGTTGCCACAGAATTACCAGAAAAAACAGAAATTATTCATAGCATTGAATTAGTAGGGGCTCAATTAGATTTATATGAAGGCATTCGCTTGGCGATGCAAGAAAAAATTGTGAACGCGGTAAAAGAAAAAGGATTTATGCGCAGTCAAATTTTGATATTAGATGCATTATTAAAATTAAGACAAACGTGTAACGATCCTAGATTATTGCCTTTAGCCAAAGGCAAGGCGATGCACCATTCTGCAAAACGTGAATTTTTAATGGATATGCTTTCTACGTTAATTGAAGAAGGGCGCAAAATTTTATTATTCTCTAGTTTTGCTTCTATGTTAGATTTAATAGAAATTGAATTGATTGAAAAGAAAATTTCCTATGTTAAATTAACTGGCCAAACTAAAGATAGAACGACCCCTATTAATGCCTTTCAAGAAGGCAATACTCCAGTTATGTTGATTAGTTTAAAAGCCGGTGGGGTAGGGCTTAATTTAACGGCTGCCGATACGGTGATTCATTATGATCCTTGGTGGAATCCTGCAGCAGAAGCGCAAGCTACCGATAGAGCGCATCGTATGGGACAGACAAAACCTGTGTTTGTCTATAAATTAGTGTGTCAAGGAACCGTAGAAGAAAAAATATTGAAGATGCAGGAAAATAAGAAACAGCTTTTACAGGGTATTTTTAAGACTGGAGACAGTCAATCTTCTAAACTATCCGCTAAAGATTTAGCGTATCTATTTGAGCCAGTAGAAAAAATATAACATTTTAATCATACATGAGGAAAAAAGAAAGATGACAGTGTTGGCTATTTTACAATACCCTGATCCACGTTTGAAAAGGATTGCTATTCCGGTAGCCCCAGATAACATAACAAGTCCAGAGCTTCAAAAAGCTATCGATGACATGTTCGAGACACATTATAATGCAGATAATTGTGCAGCTTTGGCTGCCACGCAGCTTGATATGAGCCCTGCTTGGCGTATTACCGTAATTGATTTTTCTGAAGAGAAAAAGGAGCCTTTATGTTTGATTAATGGAGAAATTATTGAAACTAAAGGAGAGCATCTTGAAGATGAAGCATGTATGTCTGTGTATCCGGAGATTGCTCGTGAAAAAGTCAAACGTGCTTCGTGGATTAAAGTAAAATATTATGATAGAGCAGGCAAACTAAATGAGTTAGTTGCTGAGGGCTTTATGGCGAAATGCATACAGCATGAATTGGATCATTTAGATGGAAAAATTTATTTAGATAGATTGTCAATTTTAAGGCGAGATAGGTTAATTAATAGACTTAGAAAAGAAGGTAAAGCTTAATGAGCTTACCTTCTTTTTTTTCTCATGTACTGTTTAATTGACGCTATCATGGACTTCCATGAGGAATTGAATTCCGCCAAAAATAGCAGCACAGCGAGGAATAAGTGCCCAACTTATAGCAGCACCTGCATGAGGGCAGCTGAATAAAGCAATACCGGTGAGTATTGCGCCAATCGTCATTCCCGCATTGGCTGAATTGATGACGTTGTTGTAATTAAAAGCACCAGAGACTTGGTTGATTTCTTGAATAGATAATACTTGCATTTTTTGCTCCTAAAACGTGTTATAACGCACCTTAGGTTATAGCGAATAGATAGTAGGATATGCAACTAAATAAAAGTAAAATATTTTTTAAAATGCTTATAAATATCGAACCTGCTGAAAGGGATCTGGAGTAAGCGTACTCAAAATTACGGAACAAAACACATTCAATGTTAATGTATTTTGTTCCGTTGAGAAATGATTAGTGAAGGGGTTACCGTTGTGCTGGGGTAGCATAGTGTTCATCAAAATACTGTGCTGCTTCATACGCAAGGGTGACTCCACCGAAAATAGCGGCACCTCGCAAAAGACATGAAAGCGCTGACATGCCAGCTCCAAAATACACTCCAATTAGAGCAGCGAATAGAGCACCCTCGGAAGCTTTGTCTAAGACCTTAACTGCGCTAAAAGCGCCGGATACGTGATTGATTTCTTGAGAAGATAATACTTGCATTGTGTTGCTCCTAAAAATATTAGATAACTAAGGTTTTTAGTGTAACCTATAATTTTTTAAATCTAAATCTAAATTATTAGTTACACTAAAAGTTAGTTTACTGGAGATTTAACCCCATAGGAGAAGTTAAGGCTTAGTAGTCCTCTTCTGGAGTAGCATAGTGTTCATCAAACCACCTTGCTGATTGAGCAGCAATGCTCATTCCACCGGCAATAGCGGCACTTTTCCACATCACTGGAAGCACTGAGCAGCTACCACCAGAATAGAAGAATGCAATAGCGCCACACAATACGGCGGCAGAGTTAGCGCAGTATACGACATCAGCTGTAGTAAAAGCGCCGGATACGTGATTGATTTCTTGAGAGGATAATAATTGCATTGTGCGCTCCTAAAAATATACTAAATGAATGAGGGTATCATTATAACTTAGTAATTAAGTTTTTGCACTTAAAATTATTCAAATGCATTTTTTTACAAAGTTGATTTACTTAATTTTTTATAGTTTATAGCCATAATGACGATCAAATCTCGCAGCGGCTTCATATATTAACGTTAAGTTGTATGCAAGAAAAAAATAAAGTAAAAAATGATTGTTTTAAAGCGAAAATGGGTTATAATTTTCAACCTATGGTGATCTTATCGGTCCCCTCGCAATACAAAGTCGAAAACCCCGCTAGGCCCGGAAGGGAGCAACGGTATTGATAGCGTATGTGCCGGGGTGTGGCTGATAAGATTGCCGCCTAACTCATAAAAATAATACCATATGACTTATCAAGTATTCGCTAGAAAATGGCGTCCTAAAAATTTCACTCAGCTTATTGGGCAATCTGCTGTTAGCAAAGCCCTTATACATGCTTTAAACGAGAATCGCTTACATCACTCTTATTTATTTACGGGAACCCGTGGCGTTGGAAAAACAACGATTGCTAGAATTTTAGCTAAATGCCTAAATTGTGAGCAAGGTGTGAGCTCGCAGCCATGTGGGCTTTGTTCTAGTTGTATAGAAATTGATGAAGGACGATTCCCCGATCTCATTGAGGTGGATGCTGCTTCTCGTACGCGGATTGAAGATACAAAAGAACTACTTGAAAACGTCGTATATGCCCCAGTGCGTGGGCGATATAAAATTTATTTAATCGATGAAGTGCATATGCTTTCTGGACATAGTTTTAATGCTTTATTAAAAACTTTAGAAGAACCTCCTGCGCATGTAAAATTTATTTTTGCAACCACAGAGCCTGAGCGTATTCCGGTTACTGTTTTATCTCGCTGTATTCATTTTAATTTACGTCCGATTAGCACGATTGATTTAGTCAAACAATTAGAAACAATTCTCATAGCAGAAAATATTCGTTTTGAAGTAAAAGCACTTCAGTTATTAGCCAAGGCAGGCAAAGGCAGTGTTCGAGATTGTCTGAGTTTATTAGAACAAGCAATAGGAATAGGGCAAGGTCAACTACAAGCTTTGAGTGTCGCAGATATGCTAGGGTTGCATGCACACGCCTTGATGTTGCCTTTGATGCAGGCATTATGTAGTCATAATATGAGCGCATTATTTGAGATTACCAATAAATTAGCCCAAAGTGGCGCCGATTTTGAACGAGTATTAGAGGCTGTGTTAGAAAATTTACATGCGTTGAGCATGATGCAAATGGTGCCCAATGCCAAAGTTCATATTCAGACTCTAAAAGAAATTGATAATGATATTTTGGAGCTACATCCTCATCTTAAACCAGAACAAACTCAGCTATATTATCAAATTGCTTTATTAGGTAAACGCGATTTAGGGTTGATGCCAGATGCTGCGCGTGCCTTTGAGATGGTTTTATTGCGTATGCTGTGTTTTCAACTCACGGGTAATACGATTCAAAAACCTGTATTCTCACCCATACAAGCGCCCATTCAGATCTCAACACAGCCTGCTGTACAGCCTCCTGTAGAGCAGCAACAAGCACCAGCCCCTGTGTCTAATGTGTCTAATGGTATCCCTAATTGGCGAGAGCTTATTACTCAGTTGGCGTTAACCGGAATCATTAAATTATTAGCACAAAATTGTGTGATCCATAAGTGGGCGCCGCCGCAAGTCGAGCTTATATTAGAACCTTCTTCGCAGCCTTTTTTTAGTGTAGAAAGAGAAAAAGAGCTAAGTCAAGCTTTCACTGCCCATTTTAAACAAGATATAAAAGTCAGTATTACTATAAAGGCAAAACAAGCGAATACACTTTCTCCTGCAATGGAAGTGTTAAATGAGAATACAGAAAAACAAAACCAGGCTAAGATTTTTTTAGAAAACAATGAAACGGTCAAAACATTGATTGATGTATTTGATGCAAAACTCATGAAATTAACACTTAGGGATAAATAGAGGGATATTAATTGGAATTTAGCCCTTTAATTAAACAATTGATTGAAGCCTTGCGTGTTTTACCCGGAGTGGGTCCTAAATCAGCACAACGTATGGCTTTTTACCTATTAGAACGTAATCGCTCTGGTGGCGCGCATTTATGCGCTATGCTAACACAGGCCATTGCCTCTATCGGACATTGTGAGCATTGCCGGATTTTATGTGAATATAAACAATGTTTAATTTGTAGTAATAATCAAAGAGATATATCTAAGTTGTGTGTGGTGCAAAGCCCAGCAGATGTGGTGGCCATTGAACAAGCAGGCGGATTTAAAGGCTATTATTTTGTATTATCTGGTCATTTATCCCCTATTGATGGGGTAGGTCCGGAAGATATTGGAATTGAACCTTTTCTTGTACGTTTAAATCACCCAGAACTAACAGAAGTAATATTAGCGACTAACTCCACCGTCGAAGGCGAAGCAACGGCTTATTATATTTCACAACTAGTCAAAGCACATGGAAAAATAGCTTCACGTATTGCTTATGGTATATCGGTTGGTGGAGAATTAGAATATGTAGATGCCATTACGTTATCAAGAGCCTTGATGGGTCGTTTAACGGTTGAATAAATAATTTAGTAAATAATTTAGTAAATAATGAAGAGGATAAAAGTATGTCAGAAAATATAGAGCAACACTCAAAAGAAACCCGTGGATTTCAAACTGAAGTCACACAATTAATGGATTTAATAATTCATAAATTATATGGAAATAAAGAAATTTTTTTAAGAGAATTGGTTTCTAATGCATCGGATGCGACCGATAAATTGCGATTTGAGGGATTGAAAAATAATGCATTATATGAAAATAATGCAGATTTAAAAATCAAAATTGCTTTTGATAATCAGGCAAAAACCATCACTATTACTGATAATGGCTTAGGGATGACACGAGAAGAGGCTATTGAGCATTTAGGGACTATTGCAAAATCAGGAACCAAAGAATTTTTTCAATCATTAACAGGGGATGAAGCCAAAGATAGACATTTAATTGGTCAATTTGGGGTTGGTTTTTATTCTAGTTTTATTGTAGCAGATAAAGTAACGGTTAATACTCGAAAAGCAGGTCAGCCACTTTCTGAGGGGGTGCGTTGGGAATCTGCTGGAAGAGGGGATTATACGGTTGAAACCATTGATAAAGCAGATCGGGGTACTGAGATTATTTTGCATCTTAAACCCGGTGAAGAAGAATTTTTAAATGCAATGCGCCTTCAACATATTGTAAAAAAATATTCAGATCATATTGAATTACCCATTGTCATGGATACCGAAGTATTTCCTGAAAAATCAGATTCAGATGAAGTAAAATCAGAAGAAAAAGTATTTCAAGAAGAAGTGATTAATCGTGCTACAGCGCTATGGTGTTTGCCTAAATCACAAATTGAGGATGCGCAATATATTGAGTTTTATAAACATGTTGCCCATGATTTTGAAGATCCTTTATTATGGTCTCATAATAAAGTAGAGGGTAAACTAGAATATACGAGTTTGCTCTATATTCCCGCAAGAGCCCCTTTTGATTTGTGGCAACCAAATAAATCACGTGGCTTAAAATTATATGTCAAGCGTGTATTTATTATGGAAGATGCAGAACAATTTTTACCTCATTATTTACGCTTTGTACGCGGTATTATTGATACGAATGATTTACCATTAAATGTATCTCGTGAAATACTACAAAGTAATAAAGCAGTAGATTCTATTCGCAGTGCTTTAGTCAAACGCGCATTAGGAATGCTAGAAGAGTTAGCCATATCTGATAGTGATAAATATAATCAATGTTGGGATGAATTTGGTCAGGTTTTAAAAGAAGGACCTGCTGAAGATTTTGCGAATAAAGAAAATATTGCTAAATTATTAAGATTTGCCTCAACACATACCAACGAAGAAAGCCAAAGGGTGTCTTTGGAAGACTATATTAAACGGATGCCTGAAGGTCAAGATAAAATTTATTATGTTGCCGCAGAGACATTTAATGCTGCTAAAAATAGCCCGCATTTAGAAGTGTTTCGTGAAAAAGGCATTGAAGTATTAGTGTTATACGACAGAATTGACGAATGGCTAATGAGCCATCTTACCGAATTTGAAGGTAAGCAATTTAACTCGGTTGCAAGAGGAAGTTTAGATGATTTAGCGTTTGCTAAATCCGATAAAGATGAATCAAAATCAGTAGAAGCTGTAAAAGCAGAGCAAGAAACGCTTAACACAGAGTTTGCAGATACTTTACAAAAAATTAAAACGGTTTTGGCAGAGAAAGTGTCTGATGTTCGTTTAACCCAGCGTTTAACGTCCTCTCCTGCGTGTATTGTAGCCCAAGAAGGACAAATGACCAGTCAGATGGAACGTTTATTACGTGCAGCGGGTCAAGAGGTTTCTAATAAACCTATTTTAGAACTCAATCCTAAACATCTATTGGTTAAGCGTATTCAAGCTGAGAAAGAAGAAGGGTTTTTTAACGATTTAAGTCAAATCTTATTAAATCAAGCTATTTTATCAGAAGGGGGCCAGTTAGAGGATCCTGCTACTTTTGTTAAAAAGTTCAATGAGTTATTACTGCAAGTTGCAAAATAAAGCAGGAAAAAAAGTATATTACAGGTATCCTTTGCATTTCACTTGTGGATCTGCAGGGGTACCTGATCTTTTTTTTAGTCGACTAGTGTTTCTTTTTGTGCTAAAATTAAAATAGTTAGTATTATAGTTTAATTTTAAGGTAAGTATTATGTCAACCTTTAACGTCGATACGTTGTTTACTCGTAGCCTAAACAGGCCTCTAAAAGCTTTACAAGAGACACTTTCAAAAAAACCGATTGATACTGTTCAAAAAGACATTAGTGAGCGTTTATCTAGAGGTGCTGAGGTTTTTGTAGGTAATCAGCTTGAAGTGCTAGCAAGCGACTCATTGAAGACGTTGAGCCAGGCTATAGAAAAAGAGAATCATGAGCAGGTCTTGGCTGTATATTTTCCAAATATGACAGAATGGCAATTGAGGAAATTAAATACAGTTGATTTGTGTTTAGCTCAGACTCAAGAGTTTATTACTCAAAAATTGAGTATTGAAGGAGTAGTATTAAAATCTAGTAAGCCTATTCAAAATGTGCGCTTTGTAAAAAATGAAACCCAAGACGGGGGTGAAGTACAAGTTACTCAATTATTTTATGCTTTAGAAAGTCATCCCAAAGAGGGTAAGTCATTTTTATATTATAAAGATGAGAATAATGCAATACAACAGGTAGAAAAAAATTCTCCTTGTGGAATAGCTATATATAAAGGGACTCAAGCTTTACAACATAAGGACTCTAATCGTTTAAAGTATATTAACGATCCAAGGACGCCTTTGGAAATCTCTTATCATGATGAGACAGAAAATGTCCAGAACGAGCAAAAAACAGTTATTCTTAATGGTCCTTTACTCTCTTTTAAAGATAAAATCGATTTTACAGATGATAATCCAACCCTTAAGTGGAAAACAAGGTACCAAATAGCGCCTCAAGTGACTTTATCCAAGTCGTGGGGAGATAGAATAAGAGATGCTATTCAAGCAATAATCGGCGCACTTACTCGTTTTTTTACAAGAAAGAAATCCACAAGAACCGAACCTTCTGTATTACCCGAAAATAAGGTACAAAGTAGCCAGACTATGTCACTACCCCCTATAGTTGAGGGTGATAAGCCGTTATTGGATAACGACAGAGCACCAGATAGCAAAACATCAGTTTCTGTGCAGGATCTCCCAGCCGGGCAGAGCAAGAAACACACAAAATAATAGTAGATAGCTTTACAGAATATAATAATGCTCCAGTTATAGAGTCACTGTGCCGACCCAGTATGAATATTTTCAATAATCTTGTTGATAACAGAATAATGTCCAATATCTATTGGTTAGCTATTTATCTTCGATCTTGTATATTGATAAAATCTCTTGTTGTTTTGCCCGTATATAATTGTCTAGGACGATTGATACTCATATCAGGGGTACTGATCATTTCATTCCAATTTGCAATCCAGCCTACGGTTCTAGCCATTGCAAATACCACGGTAAACATATTTACCGGGATCCCCAAAGCCCGTAAAATAATGCCTGAGTAAAAATCGACATTAGGATATAATTTTTTCTCAACAAAATACGGATCTTTAAGGGCAATTTCTTCTAGTTTACGCGCAATATTAAATAAAGGATCGTCGATATGTCCAAGGGTTTTTAAAACTTCAGCACAAGATTGTCTTAATGTAATCGCTCTGGGATCAAAGTTTTTATAAACCCGATGGCCAAAGCCCATCAGCCTAAAGGGGTCATTTTTATCTTTTGCTTTATTAATGAATTTTTGGATATTTTTTTCATCCCCAATTTCTTCTAACATGCCTAACACTGCTTCATTGGCACCGCCATGGGCTGGTCCCCAAAGCGCAGCAATACCCGCGGCAATACAGGCAAAGGGGTTCGCACCAGAAGATCCTGCTAAGCGTACCGTCGAGGTGGAAGCATTTTGTTCATGATCAGCATGCAAGATTAAAATCTTGTCCATGGCACGGACTAAAATAGGATCGGGGATGCTTTCAAAACTAGGCACTGAAAACATCATATGTAAAAAGTTTTCAGAGTAACTCATATGATTCAATGGATAAACAAAAGGATGCCCTACAGAATATTTATAACACATAGCCGCAAGGGTAGGCATTTTTGCAATTAATCGCAAAGCAGCAACCTGGCGATGCTGGGGTTTTTTAATATCTAAAGAGTCATGATAAAAAGCGGACAAAGCACCTACTACGCCACATAAAATGGCCATAGGGTGGGCATCTCGTCTAAATCCTCGAAAGAAGTAACTTAACTGCGTATGAATCATCGTGTGTTGATTAATTTCATCTGAAAAAATTTCACTTTGTGTTTGGGTTGGCAGTTCACCATTTAGTAATAAATAACAGACTTCTAAAAAATTAGAGTGCTCAGCAAGCTGTTCTATAGGGTAGCCACGATATAATAAAATTCCTTTTTCACCATCTATAAAGGTAATTTTTGATTCACAAGAGGCAGTGGCTCTAAAACCAGGATCAAAAGTGAGAACGCCAACCGAGGCTATACTACTAATTTCTAATACTCTCGGACCTAAAGTACCTTCGCGTATAGGAAGATCCAGTTTAATAATGTTGTTATCATCAGGTAGGGTGAGAGTTGCTATTTTTTGATCAGGGGTATTATTCATATTTTTTATTTTTTTACTTTTTAACTAGGTTTAGTTATTAACTGGATTATATCTCTAATAGTAAAGTATTTCTCTTGTTTTGTCTGCTTAAGACGATCTATAATGTTTCAAGCTTTTTAAAAAAAATAAAAATAGAAAACTGACTATTTTTATATTAGGATTATATACAGGGATAATTAAGTAATATGGACCATAAAACACAAAGACCTTTGAACATAAACCCGTTTTCTATCCGACTGCCCCTCCCTGCTTTAATTTCAATTAGTCATCGCTTAAGCGGAATATTTATTTTTTTAGGTATTCCATTTTTGTTACTGGGCTTACAACGTAGTTTAGAATCGCAACATAGTTTTTATATCTTACAACGGCTATTAATGCATCCTGTGATCAGTATGGTAGGGTGGCTTTTTTTGGCAGCATTGTGCTTGCATTTATTAGCAGGGTGCCGTCATTTATTGATGGATTGCCAGATAGGGGATTCTCTAAAAGGAGGGCGCCTGGGTGCTTGGATAGTAGTCATTGTATTTTGTATTACAATGATATTTTTCTCTGCTTATTTTAAGGGTATGGTATGAGTCTAGTAACTTTAGGAATGACGGGTCTTCAAAATTGGTTAATTCAACGTCTGAGTGCAATAATATTACTCTCCTATGTATTATTTTTAGCCGGTTATATTCTGGTCAGTCATTTTTGGGCAGAGCCGGTTGATTTTTTGAAGTGGCAAGCATTATTTAACAATCCTTGGATGCGACTTGCCAGTTTAATTACGCTAGTAAGCGTGAGCTTTCATGCATGGCTAGGATTGTTGACTATCATCGAAGATTATATTAAATGTACGATAGTACGTCTTGTAATAACAGGCAGTTTAGTGTTGGTTATATTCAGTTATTTAATTTGGGGTATTACTATTTTATGGCATATTTAGAGACGCTCACCACACACACCTTTGATGCAGTGATTATAGGCGCTGGCGGTGCAGGCATGCGTGCCTCTTTAGAATTGGCAAGAGAAGGCAAAAAAGTAGCGTTGGTCTCTAAAGTATTTCCTACCCGGTCTCATACCGTTGCTGCTCAAGGTGGTATTACGGTAGCTTTAGGCAATGCGCATCCAGATGATTGGAAATGGCATATGTTTGATACCGTTAAAGGATCAGATTATTTGGGTGATCAAGATTGTATAGAGTATATGTGTCAAATTGGTCCTGAAGTAATCTATGAACTAGAACATATGGGATTGCCATTTTCACGTCAAGAAGATGGCAGAATATATCAACGTCCCTTTGGTGGACAATCTAAAAATTTCGGCAAAGAGCAAGCGACTCGAACCGCAGCTGCTGCAGATAGAACCGGCCATGCTTTATTACATACGTTATATCAAAAAAATCTGAATTCTGATGTAACCGTATTTAGTGAATGGTTCGCACTTGATTTGGTGAAAACACAAAACAATACCATTGTAGGCGTGATGGTTATGTGTATAGAAACAGGAGAGCTGGTTTTATTAAGGGCCCATGCAGTCGTTTTAGCAACCGGGGGTGCAGGACAAATTTTTCAATCTACCACCAATGCATTGATCAATACTGGCGATGGCTTAGGAATGGTATTAAGAGCAGGTTTAGCTTTACAAGATATGGAAATGTGGCAATTTCATCCTACTGGTATTGCAGGAGCGGGTGTGTTAGTCACTGAAGGCTGCCGTGGAGAGGGAGGCTATCTTGTGAATAAATTAGGAGAGCGTTTTATGGAACGTTATGCGCCTCATGCAAAAGATTTAGCGTCTCGGGATGTAGTCTCTCGTGCGATGGCTTTAGAAATCAGAGAAGGACGAGGGTGTGGTCCTGATGGTGATCATATTTTACTTAAATTAGATCATTTAGGATCCGATGTCATTATGTCCCGCTTACCTGGTATTCGAGAATTAACCATGACTTTTGCCAATGCTGATCCTATTAAAGAGCCGATTCCTGTGGTTCCCACTTGTCATTATATGATGGGGGGGATCCCAACCAATGTAAATACTCAAGTGATTACTATCGATGCATCAGGAAAGGAATCGATTGTTTCTGGTTTATATGCAGTAGGGGAATGTGCTTGTGTTTCTGTACACGGTGCAAATCGTTTGGGAGGCAATTCTTTGCTTGATTTAATTGTATTTGGCAGAGCAGCGGGTATGTATATCAATAATATGATTAATCAAGGCATCTGTGATCAGATGATAAAAGAGGAAGATATTCAAAGCGCGCTCAGTAGGTTAAGACGCTGGAATGATTCTAAATCAGGTGAAAAAACAACTGATATTAAATCAGATCTTAAAAAAGCGATGCAAAATGATTTTAGTGTATTTAGAACCCAGGCTTCTATGGAAGAAGGTTTGAAAAAAATAGAAGCGTGTGAGAAAAGATCGCAACATGCCTATGTTGCAGATAAGAGTCAAGTGTTTAATTTGGCCCTTATTGAAGCATGTGAGCTTGATAATTTAATAGCGGTTGCTAAAGCAACGGCTATTAGTGCCTTAGCTCGAAAAGAAAGTCGAGGAGCCCATTCGCGTGAAGATTATCCTGCCCGAGATGATCAAAATGAATTAACGCATACCCTGTGTTTTAGTAACGATATGATTTTGCGTCGAGAAGTTAACATGAAGCCCAAAACAATGGATGGGTTTGTGCCCAAAGAACGAACATATTAAAGGATCATATAATGAGCATCGTGCATTTTTCAATTTATAGATATAATCCAGAAAATGAAAACCAAAAGCCTTATTTTCAGCATTATGAATTAGATATAGTAAAACATAATATAATAATGCTATTAGATGCACTGTTAGAAATTTGTAAACAAGATGAAACGTTGGCTTTAAGAAAATCTTGTAAACAAGGGGTATGTGGTTCAGATGGTATGAATATTAATGGTAAAAATGGATTAGCGTGTATTACGCCTATTCGTACCTTATTAGATGCAGGCTCAGGTTCTAAAGCACATCCTATTGTGATCAAACCCTTTCCAGGGATGCGTGTTATTAAAGATCTTATTGTAGATATGACACAATTTTTAAAAAATTATGCTAAAGCGCAGCCACATTTACAAAATGATTCTCCTGTTGTAGCTAAAGAGTATTTGCAAAGCCCTGCGCAACGAGCGAAATTAGATGGCTTGTATGAGTGTATATTATGTGGAGCCTGTAGTAGTGCTTGTCCCTCCTATTGGTGGGACCCTGATAAATTTATGGGGCCGGCAGCATTATTACAGGCCTGTCGTTTTATTTTAGATAGTCGGGATACAAAAACGCATGAGCGTTTAAAAGATTTAAATGATGCACATAAGGTATTTCGTTGTCGTACTATTATGAATTGTGTTGATGTCTGTCCTAAAGGATTAAACCCTACTCAGGCGATAGCTGAGATCCGTAATAAAATGTTAGGTGAAGAATAATGATACAAGATCTTCCTCCATTTAATGGATATTTAGCTTCTGATTATTTAGAAAATTTATTTCAACAATACTTAGATAATCCGAATAATGTTACCACACAATGGCGTACTTTTTTTGATGCTTTACCAACTAGTGACTCAAGCGCACAGCCTAGCGTGAGTTTGGATCATGAGCGTAAGCAAATGCAAGTATTGCGTTTAATTAATGCTTATCGGTTACAGGGGCATTTACATGCTCAAGTGAATCCATTGGGGTATACTCCCTTGCATAATATTTGTGAAACAGAGCTCAGTTTAGAAGATCATGGTTTCACGGCGGATGATGTAGGCACGGTATTTGATGTGGAAACTTTTGCAGGTTCAAAGCGCTTGTCTTTAGGCGAGCTATATCAAGCATTAATGAAGACCTATTGCGGTTCAATAGGGACGGAATTTATGCATATTCCAGTGGCTCAAGAAAGAGAATGGATTCAGTTTCGTATTGAAAGTGAGCAGGGCAAAATTAGTTTAGATCCTAAAGTGCAACAGAATATTTTAGAATGCTTAACCATTGCAGAAGGCCTAGAACAATATTTAGGTGCGAAATTTCCGGGTGCTAAACGATTTTCTTTAGAAGGATCAGATGCATTATTAGTGTGTTTAGATCAATTAATTCAAGGAGCCGGATCAAAGGGCATGAAAGAAATGGTCATTGGGATGGCACATCGAGGTCGCTTGAATGTCTTGGTGAATACCTTAGGGAAAAAACCCAGTGATTTATTTGAAGAGTTTGAAGGTAAAAATGGGGTTAAAGATGCATCTGGAGATGTAAAATATCATCAAGGATTTTCCTGTGATATTAAAATTGATTCAAATAATGGTAGTAGTACCAAACCATTTCATGTGACATTAGCTTTTAATCCTTCTCATTTAGAAATAGTAACGCCAGTCGTTTTAGGGGCTGTTTTGGCAAAACAACAACGTATATCAGATACTAATCACAATCTTGTATTGCCCGTGGCAATTCATGGTGATGCTGCTTTTGCGGGCCAGGGCGTGGTTATGGAAACGTTGAATATGTCTAAAACGCGTGCTTATGGCGTAGGAGGCACCGTGCATATTGTGATTAACAATCAAGTTGGATTTACTACGAGTAACGCTGCGGATGCACGTTCAACGTTATATTGCACTGATGTTGCGAAAGTAATTTTGGCTCCTATTTTCCACGTGAATGCCGATGATCCCGAAGCAGTGTATTTTGTAACACAATTGGCGCTAGAGTATCGTATGAAATTTAATAAAGATGTCATTATTGATTTAGTTTCCTACCGTCGTCATGGGCATAATGAAGCAGATGAGCCTAGAGCTACCCAACCTCTAATGTATAAAATTATTAATATGCATCCCTCAGTTCGAAAAATTTACGCCGATAAATTAATATTGGAACACTGTATATCTGAGAAGGCGGTGAATGATTTAATAAAGCAGAATCGCGATAATTTAGATAAAGGAAATTTAGTTGCTAAAAATGTACTTGCTGATCTTGATTTAAAATATGTAATTAATTGGACGCCATATCTAGGAATCGATTTAAGTGCCCCTATCAAAACAGGAATAGATAAAAAGATATTTGATAAAATTGCACAAACCTTAGTAAAAGTGCCTCCCCATTTTGTACTTCAATCTCGAGTAGCCAAAATTATGCAAGACAGAGCTAAAATGGCTTCAGGCGAAATAAAGGCAGATTGGGGTTTTGCTGAAATGATGGCCTATGCTTCCTTATTAGAAGAAGGGGTTGGACTACGTTTGACCGGTCAAGATGTTCGAAGAGGTACTTTTTTTCATCGACATGCTGTATTACATGATCAGAATACGGGTGAAGTATATAATGCATTGGATAATTTGGTACCTAAAGAAGAAGCAGGAAAAGTGCAGATCTACGATTCTTTACTTTCTGAAGAAGCGGTTTTGGCTTTTGAGTATGGGTATGCAACAGCGGATCCTCAAGTGCTTGTGATTTGGGAAGCTCAGTTTGGTGATTTTGCAAATGGCGCTCAAGTGGTGGTTGATCAATTTATTAGTTCGGGAGAGCAAAAGTGGGGCCGACTATGTGGCCTGGTGATGTTATTGCCTCATGGTTATGAAGGGCAAGGGCCAGAACATTCTTCTGCTCGGTTAGAACGGTATCTACAATTATGTGCAGAGCAAAATATGCAAGTATGTGTTCCTAGTACTGCAGCCCAGGTATTTCATATGTTAAGACGTCAAATTCTCAGGCAAGTTCGAAGACCTTTAATAGTCATGTCTCCTAAGAGTTTATTAAGACATAAAAATGCTGCTTCTGAGATTAGCGAGCTAATAGAAGGCTCTTTTCAATTAGTCATAAGTGAGAAAACTAAAATGCAAAATGCTCAAGTGAAAAAAATTATTTTGTGTAGTGGCAAAGTGTATTATGATTTATTAGAACAACGTGAGCAAGATAAAATAAAAAATGTACCTATTATTCGTATTGAACAGCTGTATCCGTTTCCAGAAGCGGAATTAAAATATGAAATTAAAAAATACCCTAATACCAAACAAATTGTGTGGTGCCAAGAAGAACCTAAAAATCAAGGCGCATGGTATGCTACACAGCACCATTTAGTGGCCTGCTTACAAGCAGGACAAGATTTGGAGTATGTTGGACGATCTGCTTCAGCAGCACCTGCAACAGGGCACCACCAAACCCACGTATTACAGCAACAAGCTTTGGTGGCTCAAGCGCTCACTTCTTAAAATAATTAAATAAAATAGGAGTATTTTATGTCTATTGAGATTACCGTTCCGGTTTTACCTGAATCTGTCGCTAATGCAAGTGTAGCCACTTGGCATAAAAAGCCGGGCGATACCGTCTCACGAGATGAACGTTTGGTGGATATAGAAACAGATAAAGTTATCTTAGAAGTGGTTGCACCTGAAGATGGCATTTTAGAAAAAATTGTTAAAAATACGGGGGCTACTGTAGTTGCAAAAGAAGTGATTGGAGCATTAAAGCCCCAAGTAGAAAAATTATCTACTCCCTTATCTGCTCCGTCTGCGTCGCTGAAATCTTCAGTAAGCGAGCCAGAAGGATCGCCTGCTGAGCGTCGTAGAATCATGGCAGATAGTGCTCCTAATAAAAAACCGGCTCACCCTATGATGGGTCGTGTTGAGCAGCGAGTCCCTATGTCGCGGCTTAGAGCCCGTATTGCCCAACGATTATTAGCTGCACAACATGAGGCCGCTATTTTAACTACTTTTAATGAAGTGAATATGCAGCCCATTATGGATTTACGGGCGCGCTATAAAGACGCTTTTGAAAAAGCCCATGGGGTTAAATTAGGATTTATGTCCTTTTTTACGATAGCAGTGATTGCAGCTTTAAAAAAATTTCCAGCTATTAATGCCCGTATTGAGGGAAGTGATATTGTTTATAACCAGTATTATGATATTGCTATTGCGGTTTCCACCCCAAGAGGATTAGTGGTTCCTGTTTTGCGCGACGCACAATCTTTAAGTATGGCTCAAATTGAGCAGCACATTAATGAATTGGGTGAAAAAGCAAGAGAAGGGCGTTTAACGCTTGAAGAAATGACGGGGGGTACTTTTACGATTTCTAATGGCGGAGTGTTTGGATCGTTATTATCTACTCCTATTTTAAATGTGCCTCAATCGGGCATTTTAGGAATGCATAAAATTGAAGAAAGACCGGTGGTTGAAAAAGGTCAGATTGTGATTAGGCCCATGATGTATCTTGCTTTATCTTATGATCACCGTATCATTGATGGCAGAGAGTCAGTGCAATTTTTGGTTGCTATTAAAGCATTATTAGAAGATCCAGCAAGTTGGTTGCTGAATATATAAAATTAGGATAATAAAATGAATGTACATGAATATCAAGCGAAAAAAATATTTTCAGAGTATGATTTGCCGGTTCCTAAAGGGATAGTAGCGCATTCCGTTGAGCAAGCCTTAGGGGCCATGGATACTTTAGCCGGCCCAACGTATGTTGTCAAAGCGCAGGTGCATGCAGGCGGGCGTGGAAAAGCGGGCGGTGTACGTTTGGTGAAAGGGCGTGATGCTTTACAATTGGCTGCTAGGGAATTATTACATACCCGATTGGTAACCTATCAAACCGATGCTAAAGGTCAACCTGTCAATGAAATACTGGTAGAGGAGCTCACGAATATAGATAGAGAGCTTTATTTAGGTGCAGTGATTGATCGTTCTACTCAAAGAGTGACTTTTATGGTTTCTACGCAAGGCGGCGTTGAGATTGAAAAAGTGGCTGAACAAACCCCTGAAAAAATTATAAAATTCACCATGGATCCTTTAATGGGTGTCATGCCTTATCAATGTAGAGAAATAGGGTTTACATTAGGATTAACGCTGCCGCAAATTAAAGAATTTACTAAAATAGCGCAAGGCTTGGGTAAAATGTTTGTTGAAAAGGATTTATCCTTACTTGAAATTAATCCTCTAGTAGTGACAAAAGAGGGTAATCTCGTATGTTTAGATGGCAAAATCAATATAGATGATAATGCGTTATATCGTCAAGATGCATTAAGATTAATGCGTGATCCTAATCAAGAAGATGAACGTGAAAATTCTGCTAAAGAGTGGGAGTTAAGTTATATTGCGTTAGATGGCAATATTGGCTGTATGGTCAATGGTGCGGGGCTAGCAATGGCAACGATGGATCTGATTAAACTTCATGGAGGCAATCCTGCTAATTTCTTGGATGTAGGAGGAGGCGCGACAAAAGAACGGGTCACTCAAGCTTTTAAGATTATTTTATCCGATGATAATGTAAAAGGGATTTTAGTAAATATTTTTGGTGGTATTGTACGGTGTGATTTAATTGCACAAGGGATTATCAGTGCAGTACAAGAAGTCGGAATTCAGGTTCCTGTAGTGGTGCGTTTAGAAGGTAATCAAGCCGTGCTTGCAAAAGAAATGCTCGATGGGTTAACCCAAAAAGGGCTTAATATCACCGCAGCGACCAGCCTATCAGATGCGGCGCAACAAATTGTCAACAAGGTTCAATCATGAGTATTTTAATTAATAAAAACACAAAAGTAATTTGTCAAGGATTTACAGGACGCCAAGGATCGTTTCATTGTGAACAAGCCATTGCATATGGGACTAAAATGGTAGGGGGGGTTACGCCAGGTAAAGGCGGGGAAACGCACTTAGGGTTACCTGTTTTTAATACTGTCAAAGAAGCAATGATGCAAACCAAAGCGGATGCGAGCGTTATTTATGTGCCTGCGCCTTTTTGTGAAGATTCCATTATGGAGGCTATCGATGCGCAGGTACCCTTAATTATTTGTATTACAGAAGGGATCCCAGCCATAGATATGATTCGTGTGATGGCTTATCTTAAAAGTATTCACTCTCCAATTCGGTTAATTGGTCCTAATTGCCCAGGCGTGATTACGCCTGGGGAGTGTAAAATTGGGATTATGCCAGGAGATATTCACCTACCTGGTAAAGTAGGGATTGTTTCGCGCTCTGGAACCTTAACTTATGAAGCGGTCAAGCAAACCACCGATTTAGGGTTAGGTCAAACGACATGTGTGGGAATAGGCGGCGATCCTATTCCTGGAACCAATTTTATTCAAGTTTTAGAGCTCTTTCAAAACGATCCTAAAACAGAAGCCATTATTATGGTGGGCGAAATTGGAGGCTCTGCAGAAGAAGAAGCTGCTGACTTTATTAAACAGCATGTAACTAAGCCTGTAGTGGCTTATATTGCAGGTGCTACTGCACCCCCGGGTAAGCGTATGGGGCATGCGGGTGCGATTATATCAGGTGGAAAAGGCACAGCAGAAGAAAAATATAAAGCTTTAGAAAAAGCGGGTGTGCATATTGTTAAATCCCCTGCAGATATGGGTAAAGCTATTTCTGAATTGATCAAATAAGGGGATAGTTTAGCATTAGATAATATCTAGATGATCTCGTTTGTATAACGTGATCATCTAGATATAGAAAAGTATGGCTTAAATTACCATCTCTTTTAGGCCTTTGAGCGGACGGACTCTTACTCTTTGGGTTGCTGGTTTTGCTTGAAATTCCATTTTTTCTTTGGTAAATGGATTAATGCCCCATCTTTTTGGAGTGGCTGGCTTTTTAACCACGACAATTTTGAAAAGTCCTGGCCATGCAAAAGTTTTTGGACCTTGCTTTTTAAGATGCGCTTCAATCACTTTAGAAACAGAACTTAAAACAAGTTCAACTTCTTTTTTAGTCACGCCAGTTTGTTCTGCTACGGTTGAAACAAATTGCGCTTTAGTGAACGCTTTTTTACCTACTGAAATAGGACCTGTTTTTACAAGGCTGAGTTTAGTCGCTGTTTTTTTCACAGTTGTCACAGTTTTAACTGGTTTAGCTGCTTTTACAGATGATTTTTTAGCAACTACTTTTTTAGTAACGATACGTTTAGCTGGGGCTTTTTTTGCAGAGGCTGAAGAGGCAGAGGATTTTGAAGGACTTGTTTTTTGAGTAGTTTTCTTTGCTGCTTGAGGTTTACGGGCGGCCATATGATCTCCTTTGGTTTACGTTAAAATAAAAAAATAAACTGCAATAAATAATCCATGAAATATTGTTTTAACAGATATTCTATAAAAATGCAAAAAAAATCAAAAAAAATGCATATTTTTTAAATTTTTAAGGGCTATATATCATTCGAGATATGGTTCGAGATATCGTTCGAGGTTTAAAGCGGCTAAAGGGAGGTGAAATCACCGTTAGTTTGTTGGCTTTCATTTTTATATTTAAAAAATTTTTAATTTTTCGCTGGAATGCTTGCCTTATTTTTTTGTATTCTGTACAATTTATCAACTTATCATAATTTTATTCATGATTTTATTTACTTTAATACCGCTCCGGAGAGCCAGAATGAGAACTTATACGGCAAAACCAGAAGATGTGAAACGCGATTGGTTTGTAATTGATGCTAATGGCCTTCCATTGGGCCGCCTTGCCAGTAGAATTGCTAGTATGCTGCGTGGCAAGCATAAAGCAATTTTTACCCCACACGTTGATACTGGAGATTGCATTATTGTTATCAATGCAGCTAAAGTGGGTGCAACAGGTAACAAAGAGAACACTAAAATTTACCACCGTCATACAGGCTATGTGGGCGGGATTAAATCAGTTGTGTTAAAAGACCTTAGGAAAACGCATCCTGATCGTATTATACAACTTGCAGTTAAACGTATGTTACCCTCTGGTCCTTTGGGAAGAGATATGTTTCAAAAGTTGCATATTTATGCTAATGCAGAGCATCCTCATCAGGCTCAACAGCCTAAAGTGTTAGAGTTAGCTGGAACTAAGCTAATCTAGAATAATTTAATAAAACTTAAGAAAGTTAATAAACTAAGGTATTATCATGGCAGAAGCTCAAAAAAAATCAACAGTACAAACAAGTGTACAATATTTAGGCACCGGACGCCGTAAAACCAGCGTAGCACGTGTAATTTTAAGACCTGGAACGGGTATTATTACAATTAATGGTAAGCGTTCATTAGAGGAATTCTTTGGCGGTCGTCAAGCTGCTCACATGGTAGTGAGACAACCTTTAGTTGCAGTAAATTTAGTAGATTTTTTTGATGTTTTTGTAAATGTGAAAGGCTCAGGTCCTATGGGACAAGCTGGGGCGATTCGTCATGGTATTACCCGTGCTTTAATTCAGTATGATGAATTAAATGCGCCTGCAAAACCTGCTGATCCTGTAGCAGCCTTAGCTGAAGACTTAGAAGCCGCTCTGACGCTTGATGAACCAGCAGTGGTTAAGCTTTCTTTCCGTCGTATTTTGCGCAAAGCAGGTTACGTAACACGTGATGCTCGTAAGGTAGAACGTAAAAAAGTTGGACATCGTAAAGCGCGTAAAGTCGAACAATACTCTAAACGTTAATTCAAATTGGATCGGTCTATTTATAGGCCGATCCAGATTTTCTCCTCATTGTACTTCCTTCTTTTCTAATTTTATGTCACCCTATATAGGATATTCATCCTCATATCCTACTGATATAAAACACATAGAAAAGGAGATTTTTATGCAAACAAAATATAGCTCACCCTCATCCTCTGAAACAGAAGCCGTTGAAGTTGACGTAGTGACTGATCCACTTACTTTGGCAGAAATCTTTAAACTGAATGTTAAGGCACCACAGAAGCATTTCCCTGCTAAATATGAAAACCCTACTTATGTCGCTCCCTCGTATACAGAAGGTCTTACGCGTTTGCTGTGGGTTGCTCCTACCCCAGAAGAACTTGAGGAACATAAAAAGAAATTTAATACAGAACAAACTGCGTTAGTACAAGCAAATACACAGGCACGTCATACAGCAAAAGCGGCTTACAGAACACAGCGCGATGCGTATAATAGAGCAGTTGAAGATCTTGAAGCGATACAGACAAAATTAACAGCGCTGCCTGTAGAGGCAAATACATTTACAGAAAATCTTATGTTAAATACATTCAATCATTGCCGTGAAGAAATGAAATATGTGAAAACAATGGCATCGGTATCAGCATTTTTAGAGCAATATTCGTGGGTGGCTGGAACACAAGCTTACTGTGTTGATGAAAAAGAACAACCAGTTGATGACTTGATTTACTGTCCAGTTTTTGTGAGTGATACAGAAGCAGAAGTAGCAGCAGAAGTAGGATTGAAAAAAGTTTCTGAATCAAAAGACGCTTGTGAAGAAGCCATTGCTGAAGAAGGAATTGCTGAAGAAGGAATTGCTGAAGAAGGAATTGCTGAAGAAGGAATTGCTGAAGAAGGAATTGCTCAAGCAGTTGTTCCAGTGCCTGCTGCCATACTTCATATGGCTCTTCGCGACTCCAGTTCAACAGTAGCTGCGAATGAAGAACCTAAACAAAACAAAAAAAAGACCAAAAATAGAAGGGCTAAAAAATAAAACTTAAAAATAAAATTTAGTCCATAAAAAGGGAGGTGTATGCACTTCCCTTTTTATTTAGCCATAGAGCATATTCACAATATACACCGAAGCAATAATGCCTGCTAAATCTGCTAATAAAGCCGCGGGCAGGGTATGTCGAATATTTTTAATTTGAATGGCCCCAAAATAGATGGCAATAATATAAAAAGTCGTGTCTGTCGATCCCATTAAAGTACTTACCAGATATCCAAGATAACTATCGGGTCCAACAGCAGGATCATTAATTATAGAGGTCATAATACCTAAAGAGCCGGTACCAGAAAGAGGGCGCATAAATACCATAGGAAGCGCTTCAGAAGGTAATCCAAATTGCGCTGTAATGCCCCCCAGGGCTTGTGTCATGATATCTAAAGCACCGCTTGCTTTTAACATGGCCATAGCCACTAAAATAGAGACTAAATACGGAATAATTCTCACTGCTACCCAAAATCCTTCTTTAGCGCCTTCGGTAAAGACTTCATAAACAGGTATTTTTTTAAAAAGCCCAAAAGCTAATACCAGTAGGGTGAGGGTGGGAATGACCCAGGGTGAGAATATTCTGCCGTATAAAATAATAAGGGGGATCATGATTAAAAATGTAATAATGCCAGTATAAGATACCCAACGAGGGTAAGGCGCACATTCAGGAGGAGTTGATTCACTAAATTGTAAAATTTCAGGGGTACCTTGGGGTAGAAAAAATCGTTGTAAACTTTTACAAGCAATAATCGCAATACACGTTGCACAAAGCGAAGCAAATAAAGTAGTCACAATAATTTCAGAAGGATTGACTGAGCCTGCAGCAGAACGTAACGCTATTACTTTAGTGGGCAAGAGCGTAATACTTGCCGTATTCATTGCTAAAAATAAAACCATTGCATTGGTGGCCGTGCCTTTGTATTGGTTTAGCTCATCTAAAGCTTGCATGGCTTTAATACCAAAAGGCGTAGCCGCATTACCTAAACCTAATAAGTTAGCTGAAATGTTCATAATGATCGCGCCTTGCGCAGGATGATCAGGGGGGATCTCTGGAAATAATCGACTCATTATAGGGTGTAATACTTTAGCAAGTATACGTAGTAAACCAGCAGACTCAGCTATTTTCATGAGTCCTAAAAAAAAAGTCATAATGCCAATTAAGCCGATACTTAAACTAACCGCTTGTTCAGCACTGTGAAAGATGCTATTTCCCAATAATTGCATTGGGGAGAGTGCCTCTGCCGCACTAGGATGCCATATCAATTGTTGCCAGAGCGTGGCAAAATAGGCAAGGGCAATTAAAAGTACAAAAAGAATATTCATTGATCATGATAATATTGTATTTTAAAATAAAGTCAATCATAAGATTGTATGATAAGATTGTGCACGTAAACTTATTAAAATGAGCCTGGAAATTAGCCTATAGGGAGAGGCAAATGAGTGAAACGATTGATAATAGCAGACGACGATTTTTGTTAGCTGCTACCACAACGCTAGGAGGCATTGGTGTGGCCTTTGCTACGGTGCCGTTTGTTGCCTCTTGGATGCCCAGCGTGCGAACATTAGCCTTAGAAGGGCCTGTTGAAGTTGATATTTCTAAGTTAGAATTAGGCGCACAATTAACGGTTGAATGGCGTGGACAACCTGTCTGGATTATTCATCGCACTCCGCCCATGTTACAAAAGTTAGCCAGTTTAGATCCTGGCTTAAGAGATCCCAATTCAGAAGTACCTCAACAACCTGCTTATGCAAAAAATAAATACCGATCTATTAAATCAGAATATTTAGTCTTGGTGGGATTATGCACACATTTAGGTTGTGTACCAACTTATAGACCTGATATTGGCTCCATCGATGCACAATGGCCAGGAGGCTTTTTTTGCCCTTGCCATGGATCTAAATTTGATTTAGCGGGTCGTGTTTTTAAGGGCGTTCCTGCCCCTACAAATTTAGTAGTCCCTCCTTATACCTATGTACAAGATAAAGTAATATTAATTGGATAATATACCGATGCAGACAAAAAAATTAGGTTTGATGACTTGGATTGATGCCCGTTTTCCGGCAACTAAATTATGGAAAGAGCATCTCTCTGAATATTATACGCCCAAAAATTTTAATTTTTGGTACTATTTTGGCGCTTTAGCTTTAGTTGTTTTAGTCATTCAATTAGTTTCAGGTATTTTTTTGACGATGCATTATAAGCCTTCGGCAGCCGAAGCATTTGCTTCAGTGGAATATATTATGCGGGATGTACCTTATGGATGGCTATTACGGTATTTACATTCAACGGGTGCTTCAGCATTTTTTATTGTGGTCTATCTTCATATGTTTAAAGCCGTATTATACGGATCTTATAAAAAGCCAAGAGAATTATTATGGCTTTTTGGAATGGGTATCTACCTTTGTTTAATGGCTGAAGCGTTTATGGGATATTTACTGCCTTGGGGGCAGATGTCATTTTGGGGGGCTAAGGTTATTACCTCGCTATTTGAAGCTATTCCGTTTATAGGATCCACGCTAGTAGAATGGATTAGAGGCGGAACGGGTTTATCAGATGCAACCTTAAATCGGTTTTTTGCACTGCATGTTATTGCGGTGCCTTTAGTTTTATTATTGCTTGTGTTTCTCCATATTATTTCTTTACATGAAGTTGGATCTAATAATCCAGATGGAATTGAAATAAAAGAAAATAAAGATAAAAATGGTATTCCATTAGATGGCATTCCTTTTCATCCGTATTATACAGTCAAAGATTTATTTGGCGTGGGTGTCTTTTTTATTATATTTTTTGCTATTTTATTTTTTGTGCCTGATTTTGGCGGCTATTTTTTAGAAGGGCCTAATTTTGAGCCAGCCAATCCTATGAAAACACCGGTACATATTGCACCAGTTTGGTATATGACCCCTTTTTATGCGATTTTAAGAGCGGTTCCCGATAAACTAGGGGGCGTGATAGCGATGGGCGCGGCCATTGCAATTTTGTTTGTTCTACCTTGGTTAGATAGATCGCCTATTAAATCTATTCGCTATCGTGGTTGGATTTTTAAAGTCGCTCTGAGTGGATTTGTGATTAGTTTTGTCGGTTTAGGATATTTAGGAATGATCCCTCCTAGCGCAGGAAGAATGTTAGCAGCTCAACTTTTGTCTGTATTGTATTTTGCATTTTTTATTTTGATGCCTATTTATACTTCATTAGAAGATCCTAAAAAATTGAGTCAAACTAAGCCAATCCCGAAGAGGGTAATATTTTGATAAAAATAATATTAATTATGGTTGTTTCTATTCTAAGTTTTTTAACTTCGACTATAATACTAGCAAGCGAAGAGGGTCAAACGATATCGTTACAAAAAGTACATAATAATTTACAAGATTCCGCTTCTTTACAACGAGGTGCAAATTTATATATTAATTATTGCCAAGGATGTCATTCTTTACAGTATACTAGATACTCTCAATTAAGAGATTATCTAGGTATAAAACTTAAAGACGAGGAGGATCGTTTCGATACCCCAGAAAGTATCGCTTTAAGTAATAAATTAATTAAAGAAAACCTTAATTTTGTAACCGATAAAGTGACCGATCCCATGATTAGCTCTATGCCTAAAAAAGATGCTGAAAAATGGTTTGGAGTCGCACCCCCTGATTTATCATTGGTAACACGGGTAAGAGGAAAAGATTGGGTTTATACCTATTTAAAAAGTTTTTACAAAGATGAAATGCGTCCCTGGGGAGTCAATAATGCGTTGTTCCCCAATGTTGGAATGCCCCATGTATTATTGCCTTTAGAAGGCATTAAAAACAAGCAATTGCAGTTACAAACCAAGGGCGAAATGAACTTGGAACAATATGATAAGGCGGTCACTGATTTGGTAAATTTTTTAGAATTTATTGGTGAGCCTATCAAAGTGAAACGTCAACATATGGGCGTTTTTGTTCTTTTATTTTTATTAATATTGACGATTTTTCTATATCTCCTAAAAAGAGAATATTGGAAAGACGTACACTGATATGAGGGTTTTTTTATGGCATTAGTAGCAAATAGACGCGCTCTGATGACTTTATATACGGGTGCTAATGATCCTTATAGTCATAGTACACGTATTGTCTTAGATGAAAAAAATGTTCCCTACGATAGGCGTGAAGTAGACGAAGGAACCCAGCCAGAAGATCTGTGTGAAATTAATCCCTATGGTACGGTCCCTACCTTAGTAGATAGAGATTTGGTATTGTATGATTCTAAAATTATAAAAGAATACTTAGATGAGCGCTTTCCTCATCCTCCTTTAATGCCCGTATATCCGGTGGCGCGCGCACGTACTCGTTTAATGTTGCACAGAGTAAATCGAGATTGGTATACCTTGATGGATAAAATTTTAGATCTAAGAACGCCTCAAGTAGAACGAGATCAGGCAAGAAGTTTATTGCAAGAAAGTTTAATTACTATTTCACCTTTGTTTCGAGAAATGCCTTTTTTCTTAAGCGAAGAGTTTTCATTAGTAGATTGTGCTATTGCCCCTTTACTATGGCGTTTACCTCTTATGCAAATTGATATTGTCCCAGAAGCTAAAGGGTTGAAAGATTATGCAAAACGCTTATTTAAAAGAGATGCGTTTCAATCTAGTTTAACAGCGGCTGAACGTATTATTGGCGAGGAGGGTAATTAATATGAATTCTTCTCGTCCTTATTTATTACGTGCTTTTTTTGAATGGATACTAGACAATGATTTAACCCCTTATTTGGTGGTAAATGCGCAAATAGAAGGGGTGTTTGTACCCAAAGAATATGTTGAACAGGGGCGTATTATTTTAAATATTAGTCCAGATGCGGTTAAAAACCTGCTTATTGCCAATGATCATCTAGAGTTTAATGCGCGTTTTGGGGGAGTAGCTCAAGATATTTATGCCCCTATGCTGGCTATTACCGCCATTTATGCTAAAGAAAATGGTCGAGGTATGGTATTTAAAGAGGATGAAGATTATGAAGATGAAGATGGGGGTGATGATGGAGGCGGGGGCGGGAAGAGACAGAGACATCCTGTTAGTTCTAGTAAAACTAAATCTATTAAAACAGGAAAGCCCACTTTAACTATCGTAAAATAATTACGTGAAATTATTAGGGTCTGTTGTTGTTAGGCTTCAGTCCCTCTTTTTGTTTTGCAGGTGCAGCTTTAGAATCCGGTTTCGCTTTAGAGCCGGCGGTGGTGGGCCTACTAAGCATGATCCCTGGTGGGGATTGTAAAAGAGCCTGATCTGCAGTAGCAGGATTTTTTTTAGCTTCTTCTCTTGGTGTTTCCTTCAATTGTTGGATCATTAGTTGAAAGCTAATTGTCTCCTTAATTGTATTCTGAGTGTCTCGTAATGTCTGCGTCGCTGCTGTAGATTGACTAGCAATTACTAATTTTTCGAGTATAGACTTATGGTTAGGCTTGATACGATCTTCTTTTTCACCTGTAAAACTAAGGGTAATTAAATTTTCTACCTGTTTAATTAAGGTATCGTAATCTTTACTATTTTTATTGTAAAACTTTCTATTCTTTTTAAGATTGTTAATTTCTTGTGCATATTTTAATATAATCTCTATTTCTGTACCAGTTTTATTTTCAATAGCTTTTTGTATAAGTTTATTACGTGTTTTTTTTAGAAATGATTTTGCGTTAACTTGCTGTTCTTTAGTTTTTATAGCTTCATTGATTGCGAATGCTCTTCGTTGTATTTTAGTAAGAGTTGCTGATAAATTAGAGTTTATGGTGTCTGTTTCTACCATTGCTTTCAATAACATTACATATCGTGGGATTCTTTGTATTGGGGTTATGGCTATAGAATGAGCATTAAGTGTTGTATTTTTTGATTGTAGCGCAGTATTAATATTCTCACCTATATTTTTTTCATTTTTTCCTTTTAGTAGCTCCTGTGTGTAATCAGTGTAAGTTGCAGCATACGGTTCATATATTTTAAAAAACTGATCATTGTTATTGAAAAATTCAGCTACTTGAGCTAGATTAGGCAATACCTTCATATCGTCTGTTAAGCGTAATAATTCTTTACTGAGCAATATCATATTTTTTATTTCTATACGTTGCTGTTGTATGACTTTATTATCGCTATATAAGGGATTATCATCAGTCGCTGCGATAAATGCTTCAAGAGGTGCTAGATAAGAGGCTTCTGTGTCAAATAATTCGGCTATTAGCTTATTTTGCCTTTCTTGCCTTTTAAGGTCTTCTGGTAAGCTTACAGGCATAGTTTTCTCCAATTTTATAATTATAATAGTTAACCATTAGACTAACTATTATATGAAAAGTTCCCTAAGTAAAGGTAATTTGATATTTTTTAAGTATGTAGCTACAAGTTTTTAAAAGTAATTGAGCAAAACTAGAATGAGAAGGGAAGGGGGGTTAGGGCTTTGCTTTCTTTTTATAGGGTACTGGTTCGATGCTATGCAGAATGTCGTTTAACACTAAGCATTAGTAGACGACGGATAGGTAAAATAATGAAAAGAGAGCAATTGTCCTGTAAAACCAAACGTAAATTTAGGAACACGACCGACTCTAATCATAAACAGGCTATAGCCCCTAATTTACTAGATCGGGACTTTATTGCCTTAGCGCCTAATGAGAAATACGTTGGGGATATCACCTATATTTATACACAAGAAGGCTGGTTATATTTAGCAGTAGTGATTGATTTATTTTCTAGACAAGTCATTGGGTGGTCTATGAAAGGGCATATGCGAGATACTCTGGTTCATGATGCATTATTAATGGCGCTTTGGCAGCGTAAGCCTAAAGCCGGGCTTATTTGGCACAGCGATAGAGGTAGTCAATATGCCTCTAATAGTCATAGACAAATATTAGCTGATCATGGGGTATTACAAAGTATGAGTCGCACAGGTAATTGTTGGGATAATGAAGTAGCTGAAAGTTTTTTTCATACTCTAAAAACCGAATTAACGTATCATTTTAATTTTACAACTAAAGAGGAGGCTAAAAAAGGAATATTTGAATATATTGAAGTGTTTTATAATAGACAACGATTACATTCTGCGAATGATTATTACTCACCTGTAGAGTATGAATTACACAGCGCAACTTAAGAAATATTTTGTCCGGAAAAGTGTTGACACATCATGTCAATTTTTGACTTAGCTCGATCATTTTAGTTATTTGAGCACGTTGGGCTTGGAGGAATCTATTGTCTCTATACTTATCGCCTCGGGTTGCGTTCAGGAATCCGTATAGTGCAGCCAGATACGTTTTTTCAGACTCTACTATTTCAGTTGGTATGTATATATAGGGTATTAGCATCTTGCTAATCCAGATACTCCGAAGCTCTTTTAGGTCTTCTTCTGAAAAAACCCTCGTATGCGTCTTGAAAATAATCCTGTAACAATATAGTTTCTAGCTGTGCTTCAGTCTATTCCTGCCCAATTTCTCTTGCAAGCTCTTTCGCTTTGCCATCGAGCTCTTGTGTGAAGTCTGTTATTTGTTGTTCGGTTAGCATACTGTTTACATTCCAAGTTAATTAGTATTAATTATATTAATCTAGTAACTTAAATTTAGCACAAAATTACCTATTGAAAAAAATATTTTTTGAGTGAATATGCAGATAAAAAAAAGAGCAGGGCAGATCCATTATTGCAATGGCTCTGCTCTGCTATGAAGATAGAATGGATTATTATGGTTTCAATTTCCTCTTTGGGTCTGGGTTGAGCTTATTAAGGATATCACCTAAAATCCCATCTAACTGCCCTTTACCCATTAGAGTTTTAGTGTACGAGGTATTTAGCTTGCGTACATATCCTATTTGCTCATATGCTTTTTTTTCTGTTCCTGTTTTCCCGAATGTAGGATTTACGAGCATGGCTCTAACTTCTTTGGCAATATCTAATTTTACTTGACGATTACTTGTTCTGCTGAAATCCTCATTTGCTTTTGGCGGATTTTTCGCTACATCTTTCTCTAAATTTTCGATATATTTATCGAGTTTTTTAATATCATCGTAGTAGGGGTCACTTACTTTAAGTGTTTCTTCTATAAGATTCAGCAGGTCCATATATTTTTTATCTTCCTTAGATGCCTTTACATATATAGCTTTTTCCTTTCGCATCTCAGCGAGGAAATTTGGTTTCGTGTGGTATCCACTTGCCAACATTTTAGATAAACCGTCCATATGCTTAATGTTGTATTCGAACTCTGTTCTTTGTCGGCTCTCAGCATGTTCGCTGATTTTCAGCTTTAATTTGTCCAGCTCACTCTCTAGTTTTTCAACATATTGATTGGCTTGTTTTATTATTTTTTGATATTTCTGTGGGGCTGAGGCTTCTAAAAACTTTTGCTTAACTTTTTCTTGTAATGACACTAGTTCTGGTTCATTTATAATGGCCTTCCAATCCTGAATAAGTATCTTGTTAAAAACAACCTCCGCTAGAGTAGTCTCTTCGAGATTAAGCTTGTTTATCTCATCGACAGTTAATTGGATCTTGCTTAGCTCATCTAATACTCTATTTTTAGTATCATTTTGATTCTGTTCTTTAAACTTCATATTTTTAATTTCTTTGGCATATAATTCACGAATTTTTTCAAGATCTGTATTTATTGATTTTGCCAAAACATTCGCTCCTGATGATAAAGGCTTTGTAGGTTGTCCTAGTATTCTAGAAAATGCAGAGTCAAAACCTTTAGAGATTATCAATGGTGTTGGTGAAAGTCCCTCTTGTATAGGTAGTTTCGTTATTGTTGGTTTGGGGCACTTAACAGTCTCTTTGCTCAAGAAGAAAAAGTCTGCAACTTTTTCTTGTATGGCGTTTAACTTTTTTTGTATGCCGCAAGATGCTTCATTTGCCTCGTGTCCATGATCTTTAAGATTTATCCACTGTTTAAGAACGACTGTGTTTATAGCGCCTACCTTGTTAAAATCTAGTTGTAGGTTATGTTTCAGTATAGATGTACTGTACTGATGTTCAGGGTTTTCGAAATTTTTACTTATCTGTTTTAGAAATCGAATGACACGGTTCCAATATTTTTCTTCATCATCAGAAAAGTTTCCGGATGTTTGAAGTGCTTGGATTTCTTGAATGTATTGCTTTATATACATTTGCATCTTTTTTAAGGTTCTTGGTGCTTCTGCATCCGCTGCTGCTTTTGCATCCGCTGCTGCTTTTGCATCCGCTGCTTGCGCTTCCGCATATAGAGCAGGAGCAGCGTCAAGGTTGGCAGCGCGTGTAGCTCTAAATAATCTAGTATGCTGTGTTGTTAAATAAGTGCCCAATGCGGATAGGCCCTTGGGGTTATCAGTAATATTGTATTTTATCCCCAACGGTGCGAGATGCTTTTTAAACAATTGATCCCAACGTGCAGCAGCCTGTTTAGGTGTGAACGGCTTTAGTCGTGCCGCCTTCTCAAACTGCGTAGGTATTTCTAGTAGTAGGGGGGCTGTTTGCGTAGTAGTTAAATATGCCATGGTCGTAGTCTCCTCAACTGAGTTGTTAATATTTAATCTGATAACTTGATGTCACTATACTTGTTTAATATTTGATAGTCAAATTTATTTTAATAACTTGTATCTGCAAAGTTGTTAAACTTTGGACAAAATGAACTTACCCCAAAAACTTAGTTAAGAGCTTAAATTTCTAAAAATCGACAAAATTTGTTCATCCAGTGTCTGCTATTATAGGTTTTTTACCTTTAATAACGACTGCATGACGTTTTCTTTTTAATTGCTTT
>CANJXG010000008.1 GCA_947478905.1 Coxiellaceae bacterium | reverse complement strand
TGTGTACTTAACGGTAACACCCATGGGGGTGCATTATTGTCTTTATATGGTAAAAAACCAGTGATGCTGTACTTGTGTCCTATTGTGATGGGTGCATTATTGAGAACCTGATTTGGAGAATAAATAATACCGCGATCCTCAAGCGTGGGAGAATAAACTCTAGGCGCTGGAGTGCAGTCTGTGGCAAATAAAAAATAATCTCTGTTAGAATTTGCTTCAATAGCCTGCTCGATGACAAGATGCCGTAATTCATCAGCTTGAGTTTCGCCACCTTCATGAAAGGTAGTGAGTACATCGGTAATGCTATTATAGGTCCGACGATGATGCACGTTGAGACTCAACTGCACTACGCTATCTGCCGTCACGTTACTGCACAAGGCATCCAGCAGCTCCATACAGGCATCGGGCCGCCATTGGATAATACGATAAATTTGTTCGCGAAAATTTTTTAAATTAGATAGAATAGAGGTCAGCATAGGTTGGAGTGTCCTTATTTTAGTTGCGGTCAGCACCAAAAAAAGAACTATTTTAACCTATGCTTTCTAAATTACAGAGTAATTACACCTCGTATTTGTTATTCAACAAACTATTTTTTGTCCAAAGTTTAATTGCTTAGATCGAACTGTTAAGGAAATGTATATTGTGTTCGGTATAGAAGAGAAGATTATAAAAAATAGTGGTTTTACTTTATTAGAACTCACTATTTCTCTTGTTTTAGGGCTCCTTTTATCCATTAGTATGATCCAATTATGCTCGATGGTCAAACAGGTTATTCAACGTCAAGAAGCTTTATTGCGCATTCAAGAAACGATGCAAACTAGTATTTTTTTTATGGGACAAGCTATCCGCAGTGCAGGAAATATGGGATGTATACATTGGCAAGATGCGCATACTCGAAGTATAGAAGCCCAGTTAAGCGTGGAAGATATGGGATTAAGTTATGATCGGGTGATTCGAGTGACCAATAAAAATCAGCTACAAAACAATACATTGATTTCCAAAAATGTGCTTGCCCATATGAAGCCCAATACCGATGTGCTGTGGGTGGTGAGCAGTGTACCGGTATCAGATGATCAAAAAATCAATGATGTGATGCTATTATCAGATTGTAGCCATATAGAACTATTTACATGGCACCAGGAGCATAAATGGTCAAGGCTAGAAAAAGAGGGTAAGAACCTTAAAAAATTGACTTCGATATTATATTATATCAAAGATAATGATGTCTTATCTTCAGTGGATCTCAATAATAGAAATTCGCAATCCCATGTAGAAGGCGTTCAAGATTGGAAGATTGTGCTTACTCCCAAAAGTATACGAATAAAATTCGCGTTTGCTTATGTAACAACCCATTTAGAGTGGGAACAACAATGGGCATTAATGTAAAGTATTGTGAATAATAAAGAACAAGGTTCGGTTTTAATTGTAGTATTATTGCTTTCAAGTTTGCTTGCAGTCATTGTATTGTTTAGTTGGGAATTTGCCGTTTTACAAAATAAGATGGCATATAATTATAGTGCTGAGGCTCTAGAACGTATTAAAGCGCAGGCGAGTTTAGAGCACCGTATATATTCTCTTTGTGATATTGAATTTATTCAGTTTGTCCCTGATACTCCGTTATCGAGCGAATCTTCAGGATTGGAATATTATCGCGTACATTCTGATCCTTACTTAAAAGTTAAGCTCCAGGCTACTATAGCTATTCGTCGAACCAAAAATGGCGCAATACAGGAAATTAAAAAAAAAACATGGGAAGAAGTGCGTGATTAATGTATAATCCAACAATCTTTATTTACCGGGAGTTTTAAGAGAATGAAATTGAGAGTTGTAAAATCTATCTGTCAGTCAACCGTGATTGGTTTAGTGGTTTTGATGTCAAATCAGGCTGTAGCTTCAAGTATGACAGTTGACTCGCATGGTGGTTTGAAAGTTTTTGATTTAAATAATCCGAATTATTGGTTTACATTTAGCGGTCGTCTTTATGCTGATAGCGTATTGTATAGTGGAGATCAGACTAAATTTCCAAGTGGCTCTACCATTCGAAGCGCTAAATTAAGCTTCAAGGGGGGAGTTGGAAATGATTGGGTATATAAATTAGATATTATTGAGGCTGACAGAGCAAGCCGTAGATCTTCTCTTAGCGGAGGGGCGGCACTGGGTGATGCTTTTCTAGCGTATAATGGTTTTGATACCATTTGGCTTGCCTTTGGACAGGTTTCAGTTCCTTCAGGGTTAGACTCAGGAACCAGTGCTGGTGATTTGCCATTTATGGAACAGTCTTTACCGGGTTCTGCTTTCGGAGCAGAGGCAGGAATAGGGATAAACTTCACTTGGGAAGGGGAGTACTTTAATTTTTCTGCTTCTCTTGTACATCCAAAAGCAGGTACTCAGCAGGGCTTTCTTGAAAGTTTTGCTTTGTCACGTGATCCTCTGAGTTTTGGTGGTCGACTAACCTTATCACCTGTTCATAATGCACATTTAGCTTACCATGCAGGTTTTACTTATCGTCATCACAATTTGCGTGATTTAAATGATTTTAATTTTAGTACCAAACCTGAATTACGTTCTCGTCAATCTCCTAATCTAACCACGAATATATTTAATCTAGCGAATATAGTTAATCCATTAGATGTTAGTCCGGCAGATAAATATTATGTTTTAGATTGGGAAGTAGCAGGTCGTAAAGGGCCCTTGATGTTGGCTGCAGAATATTTTTATACGCAAGTCAAAACCAAACAGCAGTTTCCTGATTTAAATTTTAATGGGTATTATGTGATGGGATCATACGTGCTTACTGGGGAAACTCGACCTTATGACTTACACGGAGCGACTTTTGGTGGTGTAAAACCTAGATGTAAAAAAACAGGTGCATGGGAAATTTCCGCACGGCATAGTTATGTAAAACTATTAGATTCAGTCAGCACGCAAACCGTTTTTGTTGCGCTTGATGATTTAGTAGGAAACGCGTATACAACCACTATTGGTTTAACTTGGTGGGTGAATGAGAATGTACGCTTTTTAGCAAATTATTCTCATATGAAGTATGTAGATTTACATGGTACTGGTGGTGTTGCTCTCCCAAATAGACAAGTGGATGCTTTTGGAGTACGAGGTCAGGTCAGCTGGTAACAGCTCCTTGACCCTGATTCCCATATCACCGTACACTAGTCTAGTGAATTAATTATTTAATTAATATTGTAGGGATTATGCTCACTATGTTAGTGAAAAAACAAAAAATAAGCCAGATTTTTATTGCTGGTGCGATAGTTTGGATGAGTATACTGTCTGTCACAGTATATGCCTCAGACCAGATTAATACTATAGACCGTATCCAAAGCTCGAGTAGCTGTTCTCGTGATCCTTTTGAAAAAATGAATCGTAAGATTTATCAGTTTAATCGAATGCTGGATAGGGGTATTGTTCGAAGCATTGCTTATGGCTACTATAGTTACACACCTAAAGAGCTTCAAGCAGGGGTGCATAATTTTTTTGACAATTTAGGTCAGCCTATTACCGTTGCCAATGATATTTTACAGTGTAAATTAGGCTATGCATTTCATGATACTAGCCGATTTATTATTAATTCTACTTTTGGTGTATTTGGTTTTTTTGAAGTGGCCGCTATTTTTGGTTTAGAACCCAGAAAAGAAGATTTTGGGCAAACTTTACAATGGTGGGGATATGAAAAATCTATTTATCTTATGTTACCTGTTTTTGGTCCTAGTACCTTAAGAGATACTATAGGATTTTTAGTCGATTCACTGTATTTTGATCCAATTGCTTATGTAAGACCAGAATCACTTCAATATGGTTTAGCGGCGGGACGCAGGCTTGATTTGCGAGTTGCATTATTACCAGCCGATAAGTTACTTGAAAATATAGGAGTGGACGAATACGCCTTTATACGAGATTTCTATTTTCAGAAACGTAACTTATCTTTTTATGATGGAAAACTACCAGAAAGTGATTTGCAAGGCGGAGATCCTTTTGCAGAGCCGGGATTTGATACACCGGATGAGAAAAAAAATCTGTTAAAAACAGAATGATGGGTTAAACTATTAAGTATTATTATTAATGGGAGGGATCCTATGGTTCTGTTAGAGCCCACAACAAATCGATATGATCGAATTCTAAGTATAGAAAGCAATCCGCTTTCACAAAAAAAGATTATGGAGTATCTTGAAGATACTGGTTTTACTTTATTTGGTGCTGCAACTCAAGAAGAAGGCTTAGATCTCTTTAGAAAAGAGAAACCAGATTTAGTCCTTACGGATTCTAGATTTAATGTATTAGACATTATACAAAATGAATCCCCCCAAACCCCTGTTATTATTACCTCCGATCAAGAAGCTATTTCAAATGCAGTCAATGCATTAAGATTAGGCGCATGGGATTACATTCTACACCCTGCTAATGATTTAACAATATTAGAGCGATCTATTTGTAAAGCATTAGAACGCACGCGGTTAGTCGAAGAAAATAGACTCTATAGACTAGCATTAGAAGCTAGCAATGAAAATCTTAGCCAAAGTTTAAGAACGTTAGAAATAGATCAAGAAGCAGGTAGACAAGTACAAATGCAGTTATTGCCTGCTCAAGTATATTCTTTTGGTGCTTATGAGTTTCAATATAAAATTTTTCCTTCTTTGTATTTAAGTGGAGATTTTATAGATTATTTTCAAATCAGTGATACTTTTTTTGGATTTTATATTGCAGATGTTTCAGGGCATGGTGCATCAAGTGCTTTTGTAACCGTTTTGCTTAAAAGTTTGATGACGCAAATGGTAGAAAAATCCATTATTATGCAGCCTAACATAGTATTAAAAATGCTAAGTGATGAACTTATAAAGGCCAAGTTAGGTAAGTATTTAACTATGGTTTATGGTATTTTAGATACTAAAAATAATATGTTATCTTATAGTATAGCAGGACATTATCCTAAGCCAATTCTCTATGATGGCACAACAGGACGGTATTTAGAAGGAGAAGGATTTGCGGTAGGTATTTTTGAGCAGGCAACCTATGAAAATTATCAATTAAAATTACCCGAACAATTTTCATTAAGTATGTATTCTGATGGGGTTTTGGAAATTTTGCCTGGACAATCTATGGAAGAGAATGAAGAAATATTGTTGAAAAAATCAAGTGACTTTAGTCTGAACTCATATAATCTTTTAGAAAGATTTGGGGTTCAACATGAAGATACATACATCCGTGTGCCAGATGATATCGCATTTTTGGTAATCAATAAAAAATAATCACTCAATGGAACTGAAAATATCATTATGGAAATGAAGGTAAAAGTAGAAGAAGGACAATGTTTATTTGTTCAAAAAGAGTCCACTGCTATTTTTAAAATTATAGGCTATTTACGATTTAATACGAGTAGTGGGTTGGCTGCTAAAGTAGAAACACTTAATTTAAACAATGAAGTTAGTGAAATTGTGATCGATATGACGGAAACCGTTTTTGTGGATAGTACGGTATTAGGGTTAATAGCACAACTCACAAAACACCCTGTTACTCCGATCATTATTTATAAAAATGAAACAATATATAACATGTTAAGGCATTTAGGTTTTCATAAAATATTTGTATTATCTAAGCAAGATAGTGCATCTGGTATGAATAGTGAATTTGAGGAGTTAACTTGTACTGCATCAGACTCAAAAGATTCCTTGAGGAAAAGACTTGAAAATGCTCATAAACTTTTGTATGAGATAAATGAGCAAAATAAGATAGAATTTGGTGGTGTTGTAAACTGTTTAAAAAAGAATGATCAATAAAAGAGAATGAACGAATGAGCCAAAATAAAAATGATGAAACAGTTAACATTGATAATGCCTCTTCTGTAGAAGCATTTAGCCAAGAAAAAGACAAAAAAATGATAGAAGCAGAAAATAAGACTTGGGAAATTCCTGCAGCCCATCATGTTGCTCATGATCCTTTATTGGGTTGTTTACTGGTTTTAACGCGTATTGAACATAATCCTTTTGCTCCAGATACTTTGATTGCAGGATTGCCATTATTAGATAATAAGTTAACCCCAGAATTATTTGTAAGGGCTGCTGCGCGAGCAGGACTTGCATCTCAAATCGTAAAACGTTCCTTTGAAGAGATCTCAAGCTTAGTCTTACCCGCTGTTTTATTAATGAAAAAAAGGCAAGCGTGTATTTTAATTGAAAAAAATGATGCCACTAGAAGGTGTAAAGTAATTCAGCCTGAATCTGGTCAAGGTGAAGAGAAAATGAGTTTTGATAGCCTTATGGATGAATATACAGGGTACACTATTTTTATTAAGCCCACTTATCGCTTTGACAGACGTACTGATGAAGGTTTTAAAGAACCCGCCCACTCGTGGTTTTGGAGTGTGATCTCACGAACTTGGCCTTTATATTTTGAAGTGTTAGTTGCTTCTTTTTTTATTAATATATTTGCGATTGCCTCTTCTTTATTTGTTATGAATGTCTATGATCGCGTGGTTCCCAATAACGCAATGGATACCCTGAGTGTATTAGCAGTAGGTATTTTAGTTGTATTTTGCTTTGATTTTATTATTAAATTATTGCGTAGTTACTTTATTGATATTGCCGGAAAAAAAACTGATGTGATTTTATCAGCTAATATTTTTGAGCAAATGATGGGTGTGAAAATGTCAGCTCGCCCAGAATCAGTGGGTAATTTTGCAAATAATATCCAGCAATTTGATGCTTTTAGGGAGTTTTTTACTTCAGCCACTATTTCCGCATTAATTGACTTACCTTTTTCTGTCTTTTTTCTTGTGATTATTTATCTCTTAGGTGGCATAACGGTTTTGGCTCCTCTTGTTGCCATCCCTATTATTTTATTGATTGGACTACTTGCACAACCTATATTAAACAGAATGGTCAAAGAATCATATCGGTATGCTGGGCAAAAGCATTCTATGTTAATTGAGTCTTTAGCAGGGGTTGAAACCATTAAAAGCTTAGCAGCCGAGAGTCCTTTACAACGGAAATGGGAACATACGGTAGGTATGGCTGCACAAGTAAGTACTAAAATACGTGAATTATCTTCAGGAGTGGTTAATTTTTCGGCTTTTATACAACAAGTTGCTGGCATCGTGGTAGTGATTATTGGGGTACAGTTAATTGCCAAAGCGGAAATGACAATGGGAGCCCTGATTGCCTGTACGATTCTCACGACACGTGCTTTGGCACCTTTTGGTCAAGTAGCCGGGTTATTAACGAGATATCATCAATCTGTTGCAGCTGTAAAATCATTAGATAATGTCATGAAAATGCCAACAGACAGGTTAAAAGGACGCACGCCCTTACATAGACCCACGCTAAAAGGCGATATCGAATTTAAAGATGTAGTATTTCAATATCCAAATCAAGCTATGCCCGCTTTAGAAAAAGCAAATTTTAAAATTGCTTCGGGTGAAAAAGTAGGCATTATTGGACGAATTGGATCAGGAAAAACCACTATTGAAAAGTTGGTTATGAATTTATATGAAAGTACCGAGGGTAAAATATTATTAGATGGAATAGAGATTAATCAGTTAGATCCTGCTGCTTTAAGACGTAATATCGGATATGTTCCTCAAGACATTGTTTTATTTTATGGTACAGTAAAAGATAACATCGTCTTTGGCTCTCCTTTTGCAGATGATGCTTCTATTTTAAAAGCTGCTAGTATTTCTGGGGTAACGGAGTTTGTAGCACGCCATCCTCAAGGCTTTGACATGCCCGTGGGCGAGCGAGGTGAAAAATTATCTGGAGGTCAAAGACAAGCGATTGCTGTGGCAAGAGCATTGATTTTAGATCCTCCTGTTTTATTATTAGATGAGCCTACCAATATGATGGATAATAGAACAGAAGAAGTTTTTAAAAATCAATTGAAAAAAATCATTGAAAATAAAACAGTTATTATTGTAACGCATAAAAGTTCATTGCTGGCATTAGTTGATCGTTTAATATTATTAGATGCTGGAAAAGTAATTGCAGATGGCCCAAGAGATGTAGTGCTCAAAGCTTTAGCAGAAGGAAAAATTCATAGTGCGTAATTTATTGAATACTTTAAAATTAAAAATTCAAGCTTTTAAACCTAACATCATCCTTTTCATAGATAGTTTAAAGCCGTATGTAAAAGAAGCCAGAGACGAATTTTACGATAAATTTTTTAATAGAAATAAAATCAAGGAAGTCGATTTACAATATATGACAGATTCTAGCGCCGCAACGCTAGAAGGTGCACCGATTTCATACCATCTTATTTTATGGGCGTGTATTTTATTTTTATTGGTTGCTTTGATATGGTCTAATTTTGCTATTTTAGATGTTGTAACTGCTGGGGAGGGTAAAGTCATTCCGTCTAGCAAATTACAGGTGGTGCAAAATCTTGAAGGAGGGATTATTAAAGAAATTCATATTAAAGAAGGCGATAGTGTTGTTAAAAACCAAATTTTAATGGTGATAGATGATACTCGGTTTGCTTCTTCTTATTCTGAAACTGCTGTTCAGGTATATGCATTGAAAGCAAAAATTGCACGTTTAAGCGCTGAATCTCAAGGAGTGCCTTTGGTTTTCGATTCGCAATTAATAAAAAAATATCCTACCTATGTAGAAAATGAAACGACCTTCTATAAGGATAGAAGCAATGAAATTAATAAAAAACTTCAAATTCAAAAAGAACAGGCCGATCAAAAACTACAAGAATTAAAAGAAATGCAAGGTAAGCGAGATCAGTTGAAAAAAAGTTTGGCTTTCGCAATGAGAGAGCTCACCATGACCCGTCCGATGCGCTCCACTGGCGCGGTTTCTGAAGTTGAATTATTACGTTTAGAAAGAACAGTGAATGATATTGGCGGAGATTTGTTGGCTTCTGAAACTGCTATTCCTAGATTAGAATCGGCCTTGAGTTCTGAGAAAAACAAATTAGACGATATGATTTTATCTTTTAGATCGAGTGCCGGTAAAGAGCTTAACGATGCTAAAGCGGAATATAACCGTTTGTTTGAGAATATTAAAGGTGCTGAAGATAGGCTGGTGCGTACACAAGTACGTTCTCCTGTAAAAGGTACGATTAATCAATTATTAGTCAATACTATTGGCGCAGTTGTGCAACCTGGTGCTAATTTAATAGAGATTGTTCCCTCTAATGATAGTTTACTGATAGAAGTCGATATTAAGCCTAAAGATATTGGATTCTTAAGTATAGGATTGCCTGCCACAGTGAAAATATCGGCTTATGATTTTTCAATTTATGGTGGTCTGCAAGCGACGGTAGAGCATATTAGTTCGACTACGATTCCCAATGCAAAAGGGGATCCTTTTTATAAGATTTTCGTACGTACCAAAGATAAAACTTATTTACTTGATAAAATAACAGATGAGAAATTATATATTGCACCGGGAATGAGTGCCACGGTTGATATTTTAACCGGTCATAAAAGTGTGCTGGATTATATTTTAAAACCTATTTTAAAAACCAGAGAGAATGCATTGCGTGAACGTTAGTAAATCAGTTTTTAGTTAAGTGATTTGCTTGGTTTTTTTTAAGTTTATTTGGGGTATTGAATTCAGTTATGTAGCCATTTGTTCAAAAATATAATATATTAATAATAGCGATCAGATGATCTTAAATTAGATATTTAAATGGATTTCACTATGCCTAAACGACTTGCACGAAAATATGTAAAATTAGTAACTCTATTTTTATCCTGTATAGGCTTAAGTATGAGTTTTTCTCCTCACGTTAATGCTACCACTCTAAAAGAGGCTGTGGCACATGCATTGTGCACCGGTCCAGATATTGGCATAGTCAGTCATAGTCGAGAAGCTATTCAGGCGGAAGTACGTCAAGCATTAGCTGGCTACTACCCAACCGTTGATTTGAGTGCGGCATATGGTCGGGAATATGCGAATAATCTAACCACTCGAGGTGCAACATCACCTGGTCCAGGTGGATTTGGATCAGGTATTACCTTGTGGCGTTCAGAACTCGGTATAGTGATTAGACAAATGTTGTTTGACGGTTTTGCAGTTCAAAGCGATGTAAAAGGCAAAAAAGCACGCCTTCGCGCACAATCTTGGCGTGTTAATAGTGAGGCAGAACGCATTGCTTTAGAGGTGAGTGAAGCTTTTTTAAATATTAACCTACAAAAAAAATTAGTCTCTTATGCCAGACAGAATGTTGCTTCGCACGAAAGAATATATAAGCAAATTAAACAGCGTGCTCAAGGTGGTGTGAGTCGTGAAGCAGATTTTGAACAAGCTACAGGTCGTTTAGCGTCTGCTAGAGCTAACTTATTAGCAGTAGAGGCTAATCTAAGAGATGCACATACAAAGTATTTAAGAGTGGTTGGTATTCCAGCAGCAAATTTAGTAGAGCCGGTAGTTCCTGCTTCAAATTTACCAGCAAGTCTTGCTATTGCTATTGCACAAGGCATTCAGCGTCATCCAGAATTAAGAGCTGCAACAACAGATGTCTTAGTAACTAAAGCGGCAAAAGATTTAGCAAAAGCTGCTTTTCTACCTACTTTGCATGCAGAATTAATAGCAGATGATAACCAGAATATCTTGGGTAGTAAAGGGCTTTCAAGCGATGCTGCTGCAATGCTTAGAGCCAGATGGAATATCTTTAGAGGCGGTGGTGATCTTGCGAATGTAAAGCAAAAAGCAGAAAAAATTGAAGAAGCCAAAGAAGTAAGAAACCGTTCACATCGTGAAACAGAAGAAACGGTGCGTTTGGCTTGGAGCCTGTATGAAACGGCAATATATCAAATTCCACAATTTAGTATTCATATGAATACTGTGCAAAAAGTGTTAAGTGCTTATTATCAACAGTTTGATATTGGCCAACGTACTTTGTTAGATTTATTAGATACAGAAAATGAGGTTTTAAGAGCCCAAAATGATTATGCAACAGGATTTTATAATAAATTAGTAGGTAGTTATAGAATCTTGAGAGGCACAGGATGTCTGCTAGATCATTTTACTATTCCACAACCTTATGCTGCTAGACTTAGTTAAAATTAAATTACTGTTCAAAAGGGGCCTTAGTGCCCCTTTTTATATTGTGTTGCTATGTATTATTTTATTGACAGATTTGGCGCAAGCCATCGAACTTACCAATCTAGATTCTGTGTATCTAGATAATATAGAAAAAAAATATGGTGTGAATGCAAAAAGACGCTTAATGGGGTTGCAAAATTTTATTAAAGAAACCAAAGCGCAAAACCAAACAGAAAAAGAAAAATTAAGATTGGTTAATAATTTTTTTAATATTTATCTGTTTATTTCTGATATGCTGCATTGGAATCAAGAAGATTATTGGGCAACCCCTTTAGAGTTTATTGTCTCTGGCGGAGGAGATTGTGAAGATTTTGCGATTGTTAAATATTTCACGCTCATTGCTTTGAATGTTCCAGCAGAAAAATTACTGATTACCTATGTAAAGGCACTGAGTCTTAATCAAGCACATATGGTATTAACGTATTATGAAACTCCGGCAAGCATGCCTTTAGTGCTTGATAATTTAATAGGTGAAATAAAGCCCGCTTCTGAGCGAGTAGATTTGGTGCCAGTGTATAGTTTTAATGGTACAGGGGTATGGCTTTGGGGTGGCAAAAAATTAGGAAAATCAACGGATATGAACCGTTGGTCTGATATGGTGCGAAGGATGAATGAGGGCAGCATTGCGGCTTTTAACCACTAGAGGAATATAATATGACATTAGCTCGACAATTAATATTGTCAGGATTTGGAGTACTCATTGCTTTGTTTGTTGGCATGATAAGTTTTATGATTATCAATACCCAGCAATTTTTGAATGCACAATTATCAGGGAATTCACAAGAAACGGCTAATGTATTAGGACTTTCTTTAACCACGGTGATGAAAAATAAAGATACCGTTTTTGCTGCTCGTATGGTCGATTCTATTTGGGATGCAGGATATTATAAGCAAATAAAAGTGGAAGGATTGGATGGGTCACTGTGGGTGAGCAAAGCACAACCTGTTACTTTTGATGGCGTCCCCCCTTGGTTTGTACATACTATTATTTTAAGTACTCAACCTAAAAAAGCAGTAGTTCAATCAGGATGGATGCAAATAGGGATAGTGACAGTAGAAAGTAACCCGGGTTTTGCTTATAAACAAATTTGGCAAACTGCAATTGACTCTGTAGTGTGGCTGGGGTTTATAGCTATTATTGCAGGGATTTTAGGAGCAATATTATTATATATTATTTTAAAGCCCTTACGAGCCATAACCAAACAGGCCAATGCGCTTTGTAATCAGCAATTCTCGATTGTTGAGCCTTTACCCGCGACTTTTGATTTGCGACAAGTAGTGGAAGCTATGAATAAAATGTCTAGAAAATTACAATCTATTTTTGAAGCGAATGCGAAACAGTCTTTAGAGTTACAAAATCAGGCTTATCAAAACCCAGTTACTCATTTAGGGAATAGGCGATATTTTGATTTACAATTGGATTATTTATTAAAAGATAAAGAACGTTTTGCATCGGGTGTGTTGTTTTTACTAGAAATTTCTAATTTTAAATTATTAAATCAAAACTCAGGGTATCAAGCAGGGGATGCTCTATTAAAGCAAGTAGCAGAGTCTATAAAAGAGGCTACGGCATCTATTTATAATGTGATTCTTGCCCATTTAGGCGGTGCCAATTTTGCAATTATAGCTCCTAAAAAAAGCAAAGAAGAAGGTATAGAGATTGCCAGAGTGATTACTCAACGTTTTATGGAAATACAAAGAACCTATTTGGATCAATCTATGGGAATTGGTTTATGTGTGATTGTAGCAAATAAAACTGCGGGTGCATTATTAACCCAAGCTGATATGGCCCTTCGTCAAGCACAATTTCAATTACCCAATAGTTGGTATTTTAGTGAGGAATTAAAAAAACACGAGCCCGAAGTGATGAGTGCTTCGCAATGGGTTGCTTTTTTTAAAAATATTATTGAAAAACAAGAGATTACGCTTTTTTATCAAAATTATAAAATATTTCAAACCAATAAACAATATTATGAAGTCTTATTGCGTTTAAAAGATAATGAAAATAGGCTTATTCCAGCAGGGGTATTTATGCCTATTGCAGAACGTTTATCCCTTATGCCAGAGCTTGATAAATTGGTGATTAATGCTATTGTGAATAAAATTAAAAATCACAATAACGAGAATAAATATTACAGTATTAATATTTCACCTAGTTCATTAGAAAATAATTATTTTATAAAATGGCTCTTAGCTACAATACAGGCTTTGGGTAAATTAGCCCAATATATTATTATTGAACTGCCTGAGCATGGTGTGATGATGCGTATTAAACAAATTAATGAGTTATATAAAAATTTAACTCAGTTAGGGTGTCAAACGGCTATTGATCATTATGGTAAAGGATTTAGCTCTTTTGCCTATTTAGAAAGTTTACGAGTGAATTTTTTAAAGATTGATGGAAGCTATACTTCTAAAATTGAGGATTCCAAAGAGAATCAATTTTTTGTACGTTCATTGATTAATATTGCGCATACGTTAGATATTAACGTGATTGCAGAATCGGTAGAAACGCAAGCAGAATTGGATATGGTTTCTAAACTTAATGTAGATGGGGTGCAAGGCTATTTTGTCGGGCACCCCCAGGCAGAGTAGATATAGATATAATATTTAATTATAGAGACGCATATGATATAGCCTGAGGCTTTAGCGTATAAGCTAGAGCACATGCCATAAGTATACTCATAGTGGCTGCAGCGGCATATCCTATTGTTTCTTTGCTAGGTAAGTAATCAGCATAATCAGCGCCACCGGAAATTAAAGACAATTCGTTTATTGATAATATTTTCATATAGATATCCTATAATGCATTTTGTTTGAGTTACTTTTTAAGTTGCCCACATAAGTTTGGGCTCCGGTAAGTGTAGCATCATTAAATTTTATAGTAAATCTATTTCTTCTTCTCGACGTGTTAATACTTCATATCCTGTAGGAGTAACTAATATAGTATGTTCCCATTGAGCGGATAAGCTTCTATCTTTAGTCACGACAGTCCACTCATCCGGCATTAATTTGATATGGCGTTTTCCTGCGTTAATCATGGGCTCTATGGTGAAAATCATTCCTGGTTGTAAAACCAATCCAGTGCCTTTTTTACCAAAATGCAGCACTTCTGGCTGCTCATGAAACTCTCGGCCAATACCATGTCCGCAATATTCATGCACTACTGAAAAGTGGTTAGCATGCGCATGTTTTTCAATTACTTCACCAATATCGCCTAACTGGGCTCCCGGTTTAACGAGTTTTATGCCTAATACTAAACACTCACGAGTGATTTTTATCAATCTAGCTGCCTGAATAGACGGTTTTCCCACACAAAACATTTTACTAGTATCGCCATGGTACTCATCTTTAATCACCGTGACATCAATATTGATGATATCTCCTTCTTTAAGAGGGCGATCATTGGGGATGCCATGACAAATTTGATGGTTCACCGATGTACAAATAGACTTAGGAAAGCCTTTATAATTAAGCGGGGCAGGGATAGCTTGCTGCTCATTAACGATGTAATTATGGCAAATGGTATTGAGCTCATCCGTGGTGATGCCCGCGTTAACGTAGGGTTCAATCATCTCCAAAACTTGGGCTGCCAAACACCCCGCAATACGCATTTTTTCAATTTCTTCATGGGCTTTAATAGTAAGCAGTGATTTAGACAAAGTAGGTTCCTATACAGTCAATATAATCTTTAATCTAGGATTATATCGTAATCTGTATTAATTGAGAATTTAATTTATTTATGGTATAAAATCGTTTAAGATATGTTTTTATATCTTAATATCTTAACTTTATAACTTAATTTTAATAAACCGCACATATATCGACACGGGATTTAGGGTCTGAAGGATACTTCAGTTGAATCTTGGGATATATGGAGGCTTAACCCAAACCACAAGAGGAAATGATTAATGACAACTACCCCTAATGTTGCTAGCGATATCCAATCTATGGATAAAGCCATGGATAATACCCAACGTACCCCCGTCACTATGCGTTCATTATTTGAAGCTGGTGTGCATTTTGGTCACCAAACGCGTTCTTGGAACCCGAAAATGGCTCCTTTTATTTATGGTTCACGTAACCGCGTTCATATTATTAACTTAGAAAAAACCCTCCCTTTATTGAAAGAAGCACTGGATGCTATCGGTCGTATCGCGGCACGTAATGGTAAAATTTTGTTCGTGGGAACCAAAGAAGCCGCATCAGAAACCATTAAATTACAAGCTGAACGTTGTAATATGCCTTATGTTGATCATCGCTGGCTGGGTGGAGAGCTAACTAATTTTAAAACAGTTAAAAAATCGGTAGATCGTCTTAAAGAATTGGAAGCTGAAGAACTTGCAGGTAACTCTGGTAAGTTTGTGAAAAAAGAAGCACTAATGCGTTCACGTCAATTAGAAAAATTGTCACGCAGTTTAGGGGGCATTAAAGAAATGAATAGCCTACCTGATGCTTTATTTGTATTAGATGTAGGGTATGAAGATATTTGTGTTAAAGAAGCTAATAAATTAGGGATTCCAGTTATTGGAGTGGTCGATACCAATAATAGCCCTGATGGAATTGATTATATTATTCCAGGTAATGACGATGCATTACGTGCCATTCAATTGTATATCACCAGCGCGGTAGATGTAATTTTAGATGCTAAACATAGCCAATCTATGCAAAGGCCATCCAATGAAAGCGAAGTTGCTGAACTAAAAGATTAATATAATTATTTAAACTAAAGAGGCCAAACGTGTCGAATATAACAGCAGAATTAGTCGGAGAACTACGTAAGCGTACGGGTTCAGGGTTGATGGATTGTAAAAAAGCCTTGGTTGAGGCGCAAGGAGATCTAGATAAAGCCGAAGATCTCTTAGCTATTTCTAGTTCTAAAAGAGCGGCTAAAGCAGCTACTAGAGTGGCAGGGCAAGGATTAGTATCGGCAAGCGTATCGGCAGATCGGAGCAGTGGTGCAATCATTGAAGTGAATTGTGAAACTGATTTTGTAGCCAGAGATTCTAATCTTAAAGAATTTATGACTAAGATTAGTGCGATTATTTTAGAAGATAATATTAATACTATTGAAGCGTTGGCTGGGGCTCCTTATGCCGATGGCATGAGCGTAGATCAAGCGCGTGAAGCGTTAATTGCTAAGTTAGGTGAAAACATCCAGCTACGTCGTCTTGAAAAAGTGAAGGCACCTGCAGGTGGGTATGTTGCAGTCTATGTGCATGGTGAGCGTATCGCGGTATTAATCGTATTAACTAAGCCATTAGAAATCTTAGCTAAAGATTTAGCTATGCAAGTTGCTGCAATGCACCCAATGTATATTGATCCAAAAGAAGTTCCACAATCAGTTGTGGATCGTGAGAAAGCAATTTTACTTGAGCGCTCTCAAGAGAGCGATAAACCTGCGCATATTCTTGAAAAAATGATCGAAGGTCAGTTGAAAAAATATTTAAGCGAATTGTGTTTAATCGGACAGCCTTATATTAAAAATCCAGATGAAACCGTTGAAAGCTTACTCAAGAAAAATGATGCTCAAGTGACTCAAATGGTGAGATTTGAAGTAGGCGAAGGCATGATTATTGAGAAGAAAAGCTTTTCAGAAGAAGTGGAACAGATGAAAAAAGGGTAAAAAATAATATGCCGCATCAATCTCAAAAACCACACTATAAACGTATTTTATTAAAGCTCAGTGGTGAGTCTTTAATGGGAGATGGACATTTTGGGATCGATCCTAAAGTGTTAGATCGTATGGCAATTGAGATTGGTGAGCTGATTACCCTGGGTGTGCAAGTAGCCATGGTGGTTGGGGGCGGAAATATTTTTCGAGGTCAAGCCTTATTTTCGGCTGGATTAGGAAGAATGTCTGCTGATCATATGGGTATGTTAGCAACGATTATGAATGCAATTGCCCTTAGAGATGCTTTTGAGCGTGCTGGTTTTGGGACTCGGATTATGTCCGCTATTCCTATGAGTGGGGTAGTGGATCATTATGATCGGCGCAAAGCCATCCATCATTTGAATCAAGGGCGTATTGTTATTTTTTCAGCAGGGACAGGAAATCCTTTATTTACTACCGATTCTGCGGCCAGCTTAAGATCCATAGAAATAGATGCGGATATTTTATTAAAAGGAACGAAAGTGGATGGCGTGTATTCTGCCGATCCATTCAAAGATCCTAAGGCTACATTATATGAAACCTTAACTTATACTCAAGCATTGGAACAAGAGTTAAAGGTTATGGATCTTACTGCATTTTCTCAATGTCGAGATTATAGTATGAAAATGTGCGTTTTTAATGTGAATAAGCCAGGTATTTTATTAAGGATAGTTTTAGGTGAAACTTTAGGAACCTTAGTAACCAATTAAAAATTAAGTATTGAGAACCAATAGAATGAGTAAAGAAATTTTACAAGATACCCAAATAAGAATGGATAAAACCATTCATGCTTTAGAAGAAAATTTAAAAAAGTTTAGAGCCGGGCGCGCACATCCCAGTTTTTTAGATAAAATTATGGTGTCGTATTATGGTAATAATACGCCTTTAAGTCAGATAGCCAGTATTGGGGTTGAAAGTGCTTTAATGTTAACCGTAAAACCTTGGGAAAAACAGTTAACTTCCACTATTGAAAAAGCCATTCGTACTTCTGATTTAGGGTTAAATCCAGCAACCTCAGGAGATGTTATTCGCGTACCCCTCCCGCCTTTAAGTGAAGAGCGTAGAAAAGAATTAAGCAAAAAAGTAAAAACTGAATGTGATGATGCAAAAGTAGCCATTCGTAATATCCGAAGAGATGCAAATGGGGATGTTAAAAATGCTTTAAAAGATAAAAAGATGAGCGAAGATGATGCCAAAAGCACAGAAGAAGCGATTCAAAAAATCACCGATAAATCTATTACGCAAATAGATACTATATTTGAACATAAGCAAAAAGATTTGCTTGCTATTTAAATGACAAGCGAATTAAAAGTGCCTGCTCATGTAGCTATTATTATGGATGGAAACGGCAGATGGGCACAAAGTAGAAAATTACCAAGAACTGCTGGACATAAAAAAGGCGTTGAGGCAGTTAAAAGTAGCGTTCAATTTTGTTTAGAAAAAAAAATTAAAGTACTTACTTTGTTTGCTTTTGGTAAAGAAAATTGGAAGCGACCCGCTGCCGAAGTGAAGCACTTATTTAGTTTGTTTATGTTGGCTTTAAAAAAAGATATAAAAGAGCTCCATAAAAATAATATTTGTCTTAAAATAATAGGCGATCGCATGGGCTTTTCAACAAGCCTTATTGAAGCCATTGATTATGCTGAAAATTTAACCTTCAAAAATACTGCTTTACAACTCAATGTAGCCATTAACTATAGTGGCCGATGGGATATTACTAATGCCATTGAAAAAATGCAAAAAGCAAACGATAATGATTTTGAAAAACATCTCTGTTTATGCGGTATTCCGGATCCAGATTTATTAATTAGAACCAGTGCGGTGTATCGGTTAAGTAATTTTTTACTGTGGAATTTGGCGTACACTGAATTGTATTTTACCCCTGTGTTATGTCCAGATTTTACAGCTACTGAGTTTGATAAAGCGCTACAGTTTTTTGCCTCTCAAGAAAGACGCTTTGGTTTAACCAGCGCACAAGTACAGGAATTAGCTCTATGATGTCGACTTTAACAAAAAGAATTATCACTGCCTTATTTTTAGTCACTTTTGTGATCTTGGGCACATGGTTATTGCCGCCATTTTATTTTTCGGTAGTCAGTGGTGCTATTTTATTATTAGTGGCTCATGAATGGGCACGTTTAGTACGTTTATCTTCTAAAAATACAATTTATTTTTTAGGGGTTCTGGCATTTTGTATTTTGATTCAGCCTTGGATCCCAAAGACCCTTATTTTAGCAGTAGGCTGTTTATTTTGGATTGGTGCTTTTTATCCTGTTTTAGCATATAAAAATAAGGCGCCCCAATGGGCAAAAGATCCGTATATTTTAATGGGAATAGGCTTTATGGTGCTATATCCGTTTTGGGTCGGCATTATTGCTTTATATAATATAGATAAAAAATTATTATTGTTATTGATATTAATCGTTGCAGCCCAAGATACCGGTGCTTATTTTGCAGGAAAACGCTGGGGAACGCATAAACTCATTTCTAATGTAAGTCCTGGTAAAACTTGGGAAGGCCTTCTAGGAGGCGTGATAGCGGCTATGCTTGCAGTGCTTGTGATTTTACCTTATTCATTAATGGGTATCAGTTTAAGCGTCATGATTTTTTCCGTGTTAGGTGACTTGTTTGAAAGTTTAATTAAACGTATTTATCAAGTTAAAGACAGCGGTGTTTTATTACCGGGCCATGGTGGGTTACTTGATAGACTCGATAGTTTAACGGCGGCGGTACCATTTTTTGCACTAGGCTGTTTGTGGATGCTTTGAGCAGCCGTTATTAATTTAAAGTGAGCTCAAACTGAACTGAAGCTTAGTTTAGAAAAATTTCTTGAAATTCAAAATAATATTCAGAATGCAGCTTCATAACCGCTCACCACCGGCCCAAGGGGCGGACCTTGGCCGTTCACCCCCTCCCTTTTAACAAGCCAATCAATAATTTGAAAAAATAGATCTTATCTTAAATGAGCGTAGCGAATAAATCCCTTCTACCGATACGAGAGAAGGCGCCTCGCTTCGAGGCGGATGAAGGGTTTATGAATTCTCATGGGTAACCCAGGTGATGGCTAACATCCATTAGATTATAAATAATCGGACATAAAAAAATGCTTGATTTTTAGATTTCACAAGATCATAATAGTCTGATGCAAGATAATACACATATTGATATTAAGGTTCGGATACTGAAGCAAAAGTAATGCTGCCACTATTTTAAATTTTTCTCAGCGTAAACTGCGAAATTCATCTAAAGAAGAGTTGATTCGAATGGTTTTGGCGTTGAGTGCCAAGCTAATTGTCACTTAACATTAGCGAAAAAAAGATAAATATTGGACGAGTGTCGGTTCAGGAATGTATGGATTGCCATCATCTTAAACCTACTAAAGTAGGTCAAGAAAAAATTGGTCGTGCCATGATGGGATTTATGTCTTTATTTTCATTGTAATTGACTTCAGTTCAGTTTGAACTCACGAAATTATTAATCAATTCAGGGGAGAATAGTCAAAGTTTGACTAAATCTAGGAAGATTGATTAACTAATAATTCTCTCCTGAATTGTACTGATTTTTGCACTATGCTGTTTGTGGATGCTTGAAGTTTCTTTCAAATGACCATAAGGGTAATAATATAATGATAATCATCACAGAGGATATCATCATACAAGTATAAAATCCACTCCAATTCCAAATCTCAATAATTTTACCAACTGGATATCCGGCAAAAGCAGCTCCTACATAGCCTAAAAATCCAACAAATCCGTAAGATGCCGCAGCAGCACGTTTATCTACAAATTCAGTAGCGGCTAATCCAATGAGCATATGAGGGCCAAATACACAGCAGCCTATACAGCCTAAATAGAATAAATCCAGAAGAGGGGCGTTAGGAGGGGCATAGGATAAGCCGATTATGGAAAGCATCAATCCTATAGCGCACATCATCATCATGCGTAGACGATTGCCCTTAAATAGAAAATCAGAGCCCCAGCCTGCAGTAAATACGCCTATAAGACCTCCGATTTCAAAACAAACAATTCCTTTTCCCGCAGATACAATATTGGGAAAATTGCGCACTTCCATTAAGTAAAATGAACTCCAATCATTAATAGTAGTTTGAATAATAGCAATAAAAAAGTATGATAAGGAAAACATCCAGATATATTGATTATTTAAAACTTGTTTAAATAATATTTCTTTTACACTCAGCAAAGAATGGCTGGTTTCAATAGGGGCATTATCTACTGGAGGTAACCCTAATGTTTGAGGGACATCGCGTAAGCGATTCATTAAAACGAGGCTCATGGCTATGCTTAAAAAAGCAGGAATAAACATGGCATAGCGCCAACCAAAGGTTAAAGCAATAAGAGGGGCTATCACTGCAATCAGTGCGCTTCCTACATTGTTGGAGGTGCTACAGACACTATATAGTAATCCTCTATTAGATTTATCAAACCAATAAGTTAGAAGCTTAACGCATGATGGCGATCCCCATGCTTGAAAAAAGCCATTTAAAAGCCAAAAGAATACGAGTAAAGGAAAAGAAGAGCAAAGGCCAAATAAGATATTTAATATCCCAGTGCACATAAGGCCAATAGCCATAAAATATCGAGGATTAGAGTGATCAGAAATAATGCCGGCTAAGAATTTGCTCATCCCATAAGATAAAGAAAAAACGCTTAACAGAATCCCTAATTGCGCTTTATTGAGGTCTAAATCTGCGCCTATAAGAGGCATAATGACGGCAAAGTTTTTACGGGTAAAGTAATAGATAACATACCCCATAAACAGGGAATAGCAGATACGGTTGCGCCAGTACCGATAATCTGTTTTAATTTTTTGGGGATTTTCAATAGGCGCGATATAAGGCGCTGGTTTTAAGATATTAAGCAATTGAATATTACTCCAGTTCTCAAATGCGATTAATATAGCATGTAAACTTTCTAATTTTCAAGTTTTTCTTAATTTTAAAGTCAGTTATAAAACTTTAATCAGGGTTGTATTTTTTTAAACAATAAATCTGTATTATTCATAAATCAATCTTAATAAATTTTAAATAAAAAGAGGTAATACGCATGCTCAATTTTTTAATGACTATACTAGCGTTCATCTTGGGCTTGGGCATTTTAATTACTTTTCATGAATTTGGTCATTTTTGGGTTGCCAGACGGTGTGGCGTTAAAATTCTTTGCTTTTCGGTAGGTTTTGGAAAAACGCTTATAAGCAGAACTGCCAAAGATGGTACAGAATATAAAATTGGCATGATCCCTTTAGGGGGGTATGTGAAAATGCTAGGTGAGCAAGATGATGTGGTAGCCCCAGAAGATGCTGCTCGATCTTTTAATAAACAATCAGTGTGGGCGCGCATTGCGATCGTGTTTGCTGGGCCTGCTTTTAATTTTATTTTTGCTTTTTTAGCTTATATTGCAGTGTATATGATAGGTATTCAAGGGGTAGTACCTATAGTAGGAGCGATCGAACCGGGTTCTATTGCTAGCCATGCCGGCGTGCAATCGGGTGTAGAAATTATTGCTCTGGATGATAAACCCACACAAACATGGCAGCAAGTTTTAAATCGAATGATCCCCAGAATAGGGGATATAGGCACTTTAAAAGTGAGTGCAAAAACACCAGAATCCTCTGCGGTACAAACCTATTTATTACCTTTAAAGCATTGGGAGTTAGATTCTAAAAATCCAGATTTAATAGGTGCTTTAGGAATAGCTCCCTTTAGGCCAGAACAACCCGCAATTATCTCCACGGTGACTGATGGGGGAGCTGCGAGTAAAGCTGGATTATTGGCTAACGATCGTATTATTGCCATAGCAGGATTACCCGTTTTACAATGGACAACTTTAGTAGAGGAATTAACAAAACGTCCTAACATCAAAACGGATTTAACGGTGATGCGTCAAGGCAATGAGGAACCTATTGTTGTCTCTATTGTGCCACAAGCTAAAGTGATGCCTAATGGTAGTTTATCAGGATATATCGGCATTACGATGAAACCCATTGAGTTCCCAAAAAACTTGATTCGTACGCAAAAATATTCTTTTATTCAAAGCATTAGACCCGCTTATGATCAAACGGTTTATTACACGCTCGTTTCATTTAAACTAATTGGCAAAATGGTAATGGGAAAACTTAGTCTATCTACGCTCAGTAGCCCTATTAGTATGGCACAAGGTGCAGGGGCTACGCTGAGAATTGGTTTTCAATATTATCTGGGGTTTTTAGCGCTAGTGAGTATTAGTTTAGGGGTTGTGAATCTATTGCCTATTCCTGTACTGGATGGGGGTCATTTATTTTTTTATGCAATTGAGGTTTTGATTAGGCGCCCGGTCTCTAAACAAATACAAGAAGGCGCAATGAGGATGGGATTGGTGTTTATTGTTTGTTTGATGAGTATTTCATTTTACAATGATATTGTGAGGATGATGTAGCCTATCTCTTATGGTCTAAAAATTATGTAATCCTGATACCATAACCAATTAAAATAACTTAGAACATGCTCAAATAAAAACTAGAATTGACTATGTTAGTGATTATTTGGTATCATTTTTAGGCTTGATTATTTTATTTTTCATTCATTAATTCATTAAAGAGGATTTTAAATATGTCTTTGAAAGCACTTGCAAAAGCGGATTTAGTTGCTATTAGTGGTGGGATAGATATTACCGATCCTAATTTTTCAGTTGAACAATTTGTTGCTACTTATTTACAAGGTGTATCGAATGAAGATCTTAGGAACTTTATTCAGAAAAACATGCATGTAAATGTAAATATGCAGATTGTCTATTTCCCTCAATTAGATGCTGATAATAACGGCTCAATGATGCTGATGTAAGCTAAAAATAAAATAAGGGTCGTTTCAATAGCGACCCATTGTCTTTTTAATGTCAGCAAATTATTTTGGCAGTCCGCCTTTAGTTAACTTTTCTGGATCTAGCATTCTATCAAGATCTTCTGCTGATAAATCACTGAGTTGCTCGGCCACTTCCCGTAATGCTCTGCCTTCAGAGTAAGCAGTTTTTGCGATTTTCGCGCCTAATTCATATCCAATAATAGGATTTAAAGCCGTTACTAATATCGGATTTTTAGATAAAGAGGCTTCAATATTTTTATGATTCACTGTGAATCCGGAAATTGCTTTATCTGCCAATACTCTAGAGGCGTTGCTTAAACAAGTAATGCTTTGTAATAAATTATAAGCAATGACAGGAAGCATGACATTGAGTTGAAAAGTACCAGATTGTCCTGCAATGGTAATGGTCGTATCATTGCCAATTACTTGTGCACACACCATGGTCACGGCTTCTGCAATAACTGGATTGACTTTTCCTGGCATAATGCTGCTTCCAGGTTGTACCACAGGCAGGCTGATTTCAGCTAATCCACTTAGAGGGCCTGAGTTCATCCATCGAAGATCATTGGATATTTTCATTAAGCTTACTGCCAGTACTTTAAGCTGGCCTGATAATGCAACAGCAGAATCTTGGCAACTTAGTGCTTCGAATAAATTTGGATTCGAAGTAAATAATACCCCTGTTTTTTCTGATAAAAATTGCACCACCCGATGCCCAAACTCAGGATGCGCATTAATACCTGTGCCCACTGCGGTCCCTCCAATGGCGAGTTTTTGAGTGGACAAGGGATGCTTGGAAAGTCTTTCTATAGTATTTTTAATTTGAGCAGCCCAGCCACTCATCTCTTGTTTTAAAGTAAGGGGCATCGCATCCATAAGATGCGTGCGCCCCGTTTTTGTGATCCTACTATAGGACTGTGCCTTATTTTCTAAACATTGAAATAAATGCTCTAGAGCAGGAAGCAACTGTTTATGAATCGCTATACTCGCGCTCACATGAATTGCCGTGGGGATCACATCATTGGAACTTTGGCTCATGTTGACATGATCGTTGGCGTGAATTTCTTTTCCAGAAAATTGGCTTGCAAGGTGTGCAATGACCTCATTAGCATTCATGTTACTACTGGTACCTGAGCCCGTTTGAAAAATATCAATAGGAAATTGAGTATCGTATTGGCCTTGAATGACGCCTTCACAAGCTTGAATAATCGCGCTACAAAGCGATGCATCAAGTAATTGTAACTCGCAATTCGCAATAGCCGATCCAGATTTTATATATCCTAAAGCTTGTATAAATTCTCTAGGCATTGTAAGAGTACTAATAGGAAAGTTTTCAATAGCACGTTGAGTTTGCGCGCCATACAGTGCATCTTTGGGGACATTTAAGGTGCCCATGCTGTCGTGTACTTCACGTGTATATTTTGAGCTCATGCTAATAAATTCCTTAAGACATATTGTAAAATGCCACCGTGTTTAAAGTATTTTAGTTCTTTTGGGGTATCGATGCGTACTAATACATTAATATCAGATTGATTATTGACTTTCACCGAGATTTTTTTTTGTGGACTGAGTGAGTCTAAAGGAATACTAAAAGATTCCTCACCCGTTAACTGCAAACTTTGTGCAGTTTGATTTTCCATAAATTGTAAAGGTAAAATACCCATACCAATGAGATTCGAGCGATGAATACGCTCAAAGCTTTCTGCAATTACCGCTTTAACGCCTAAAAGCGCAGGGCCTTTGGCTGCCCAATCCCTGGAAGAGCCGGATCCATATTCTTTTCCAGCAAGAATAATTAAAGGAACGCCGGCTTCTTTATACGCTACAGAAGCATCAAAAATAGAAATGGGTTGGCTTGATGCATTTTGGGGTTGGAATATAGTCATTGGTCCTTGGGTGCCAGGGGCTAATTGATTTTGGAATCGAGTATTAGCAAAAGTGCCTCGTACCATGACTTCATGGTTACCGCGACGAGATCCATAAGAGTTAAAATCAGAAAGAGCAACGCCTAAACTTAATAAGTAAAGACCTGCAGGTGATTTAGGATGGATAGAGCCTGCAGGAGAAATATGATCCGTGGTGACAGAATCACCTGCTTTGACTAATACTCTGGCATTTTCTATATTTTTCAAACCAGCTGGTTTTATCTTCATATTTTCAAAATAAGGTGGATTTTGTACGTAAGTCGAGTTTGCATCCCAAAGATACCGCTCTGATTCATCAGAAGTTAAGTTTTGCCAGTTATGATCGCCATCAAAAACATTTGCATATTGTTTGGTAAACATGCTCGGTTCAACAAATTGAGCGATTGCTTTTTGTAACTCGGCAGTAGTAGGCCAAAGATCTTTTAGATAGACGGGGTTTCCTTTATTATCGATACCTAAAGCTTCGGTGGTTAAATCAATATCCATCGTTCCTGCTAGCGCATAGGCAACCACAAGAGGAGGAGAAGCTAAATAAGCATCCGTTACTTCAGGATGAATACGTCCTTCAAAATTACGATTACCAGATAATACGGCAGCCACCGCTAATTTTCCTCTTAAAATAGCTAAACTGACTTTGTCAAGTAAGGGCCCAGAGTTACCAATACAGGTAGTGCAACCATACCCCACTAAATTAAAGCCTAATGCTTCAAGGTGAGGGGTTAAATTCGCTTTATTTAAATAATCGGTTACCACTTTAGACCCTGGGGCAAAACTGGTTTTAACCCAAGGTTTTGGTTTAAGACCTCGTTCATTAGCGGCTTTTGCCACTAATCCAGCCCCTAGCATCACCATAGGGTTGGAAGTATTGGTGCAACTGGTAATGGCTGCAATCACAATAGAGCCGTGTTTTAAAATACAAGTTTTGTCATCAAACTCAATAGGCACGGCATAGTCTTGAACAAGATGGGCGCCTTCATTGATAGCACGCGTATTATTTTCTTCTATTTGTCTTTGGGTTAACATTTTTGTTAATGCATTTTTGATTTCTGTTTTTGCATTTTTTAAGAGTATTTTATCTTGAGGCCGTTTAGGGCCTGCAATACAAGGCTCTACTGTGCTTAAATCAAGTGTTAATATATCGCTATATTCAGCAGGTTCTGTATTCGAGTCACGAAATATGCCTTGTAATTTTGCATATTTTTCTACTAATTCAATTTGCTCTTCGCTGCGTCCTGATAATTTTAAATATCGTAATGTTTCATCATCTATCGGAAAAAGTCCGCAAGTAGCTCCGTATTCAGGCGCCATGTTTGCAATCGTTGCTCTTTCTGCTAAAGGTAAATAGTCAAGACCTGCTCCAAAAAATTCTACAAATTTTCCAACCACGCCTTTGTCACGCAGCATTTTAGTGACAATCAAGACTAAATCGGTAGCAGTGCTTCCTTCTGGTAATGCTCCAGTGAATTCAAAGCCAATCACTTGAGGGATAAGCATAGTAACGGGTTGGCCTAACATGCCCGCTTCCGCTTCAATGCCTCCTACCCCCCATCCTAAGACACCTAATCCGTTGATCATAGTAGTATGAGAATCTGTGCCCACTAGGGTATCAGGATACGCTAGGTAGCGATCCCCTACTTTTTTAGTGAAAACAACATGGGCTAAATATTCTAAATTAACTTGATGAACGATACCGGTGCCAGGAGGGACAACACGAAAATTTTCAAAAGCAGTTTGCCCCCAGCGTAAAAAAGAGTATCGTTCTACATTTCTTGTAAATTCTATATCGGTATTACGCGCAAAAGCAAAAGAATCTCCGAAATAATCGACCATCACAGAATGGTCAATGACCAAATCTACAGGGGAAAGAGGATTAATTTTTTTAGGATCCCCACTAAGAGATGCCATAGCATCGCGCATAGCGGCTAAATCCACAATGGCAGGGACGCCCGTAAAATCTTGTAACACGACCCGAGCTGGGGTAAAACTGATTTCATCTTGAGGTCGGTTGGTAGCAGACCAATGTAATAAGGCTTCAATATCTTTGTCTTGAACTGCGACACCGTCTTTGCAGCGCAGCAAATTTTCAAGTAAGATTTTTAGGCAAAATGGGAGTCTTTGAACATTATAGTGTGCTGGCAAACGCGTTAAATCAATAATTTCATAAGGTGTGTTTCGAATCGTTAAAGTACTTTTGCAATCATAAGCGTGACTCATGTTTTATTATTCCCTGTTTTTTTCTAAGGTGTTTACTGAGAAATGTTAATAGTTCTGAAATTTTCTGTTTAGTTAATCACTGTTATTATATATTTTTTTAAGTTTGCGTTCCTTTAGTGTATTCTTTTTTTTTAAAAAAAGCGAGTAGTTGCAACGGGTTAAAAAATTTTTTAAAATTTTTTGCATTTAACTTGAAATCTATAGCTATGAGATCCTACACTTTTTGTTAAATAAGGAGGAAAGCTTATGGAAATTAAAAAACCGACAAATGTAGAGTTAATTAATGCTAATTGCACCTGTTTTAATTTACGCAAAACCACCCGGGTAATCACCCAGTTTTATGATCATTGTTTAAGCCCGGCTGGTATTAGAATAACTCAGTTTAGCTTATTAGTTTCTATGGCGGCTGAGCCAACTCAAACCTTAACGCAATTAGCTACTAATTTAGTTATGGACAGAACTACTTTGACAAGAAATTTAAAGCCGCTTGAAAAAGCGGGCTTCATTCAAAGTATTGCAGCAAAAGACCTTCGTTCTAAGGCATACGCCTTAACTGAAAAAGGGCAAGAAGCTTTGAAAATAGGGATCCCATTATGGGAACAGGCTCAAAATAAAGTCATTGTTTTATTGAAAGAGGAGCGTTTTCAATTTATTTTAAAAGAATTAAATGTGTTAACCAATATGATGGCTTTTAGTTAATTTAAGATAATAGTGGGAAAAAAATGATGCAAGACAATGCTGTTTTTAACTATGATATAGTGACGCAAAATCAAGACTCGAATGTATCTGAAATACTATTAGAGCCTGATTTAGAGGTAACACTTGAAATACAAGTTTTTGATAATGAAGAAAATATTGAGCTTAAATGTGTTGAAAATTATACAGAAAAATCTAAAAAGCAACTAGAAGCAGCACAAATTTATTTAGCAGAAATTGGGTATTTTCCGTTGTTATCGGCCGAACAAGAAATTGAAATGGGGCGTCGTATTCAAAAGGGCTGTTTAGCGTCTCGTAATAAAATGATCGAAAGTAATTTACGGTTGGTTGTTAAAATTGCAAGACGATATATTAATAGAGGACTTGCCTTATTAGATTTAATTGCAGAGGGTAATTTAGGGTTAATTAGAGCCGCTGAAAAATTTGATCCTGAAAAAGGATTTAGATTTTCCACTTATGGAACCTGGTGGATTCGTCAAAATATTGAACGCGCTATCATGAGTCAAACGTGCACAATCCGTTTACCTATTCATATTGCAAAAGAAAGAAATGCTTATTTAAGAATAGGCCGTGAAATAGCACAAAAACTCGATCATGAGCCAACCAGTCAAGATATTGCTTTTAAAGCAAATAAATCTGTTGCAGATGTAGAGCGGATTTTAGCACTCAATGAAAAAACGAGTTCTTTAGATATGCCTTTTTTAGGCGGTTCGGAAAAACATTTAGTAGATGCTATTGCTGATCCAGAATCAATGGATCCATGTTTGGAATTAGTAGGGCAAAAATTACATGAAGAACTTGGTGCTTGGTTAAATATGTTATCAGAAAAGCAAAGAGAAGTTATTACCCGTCGATTTGGATTACATGGACATGAACATGGATCGTTAGAAGAAGTAGGTGCAGCCGTGGGCTTAACACGTGAGCGCGTTCGACAAATTCAAATAGAAGCATTACGCCGGCTTAAAGAAATTGTCTTATCCAAAGGTTTAGATCAAGCGGTATTGTTTTCTATTTAAAATAGTCTAATTTATGTACTCCAAATAAGGAAATAATAAAATTATTTGGAGTACTCTTTAATAATTTATTGATATTTTGAGCCGCTTCATTATACTCTGATGATACTTTATTCAATTCTTCATTCATGCTTAATAACATTTTTTTTGCATTTAGAAAAGGCACTTTAGTGTCAAGATCAGGATATTGCTGTGCAGCGGTCAATAGCTTATCTAATGCTGTAGAGAGTTCCAGTTCTGTTTCAATACGGCCTTTTATATTGCTTTCATTAGAACCATAGTGTCTTAGATGAGAACGTAATTTGTTTAAGGCTATCATCACTTCTTTTTCATGTTGCATATATCCTTTAGCAGCTTCTAGTAAATGAGGGATTAAATTCATACGTCTTTTTAACAGGGTATCTATTTTGTACCAACTCATGTTGCTCAGATCGTGCACAGGCATAATTTTATTATGCAACACCATGGCATAAGCAGCTAATGCGATGAACAAAGTGATTAAAAAAAGCATATAATACATAGAATCTTCCTTAATATGATGAAATAATAATACTTAATAGTTGATCAGCATGATCAATATGATAATTGGCTCCCCAACTATGAGTGGTATCTTGGGGAGATAAATACCCATACCTAGCTAATACACAAGGCATGCCCGCAGCGCGGGCAGCTTGCATATCTCTTTGAGCATCCCCAACATAGAGCATTGTATTAGGTTTGAGTTGCATCTTTTTACATGCATATTGTAATGGAGCAGGGTGGGGCTTGGCATGTTCTAGGGTATCGCCGCTGACAATAATTTTTGCCTGCTGTAAATCCGGCATGGTTTTGACTAAAGCCAGGGTATATTTTTCAGGTTTATTGGTAACAATACCCCAGGGAATGTCATGATGGTTGAGCTGTGATAAACATTCTATGATACCAGGAAATAAAATAGAGTGTTGTCCTAATTCAGTAAAATAATGGGCTAATAAGCGCTGACTCAGTATTGTATAATTTGGATCAGTAGGATAGATTTGAAATCCTAAATGGATAAGCCCTTCAATTCCATGATTCACAGCAATGCGAACGGCCTGAGAAGATAAGGGTGAATTTTTTTTTTCTTCTTGTAATACACGTTTTAATGCATATTCAAATTCGGGCGCTGTATCTAGTAAGGTGCCATCTAGATCGAATAAAATACCGGAAAAATTTTTGTTCATATTATTCTTTTGTAAAATAAATTAAATAATTCACATTGATATTATCTGATAAATAAAAAGTTTGATTCCATATGCGATATCCAATGCCCCTTATAGCTTGTTGCTTTAAACCTACACTTCTTGCCATTTCAACGAGCTCAGAAGGGCGCAAGAAAGATTGATAATCATGCGTGCCTTTTGGCAATAATCGTAAAATATATTCAGCTCCAATAATAGCCTGACAAAAAGCGCTCAAGGTACGATTGAGCGTAGAGCAAAACAGTCCCCCCCCTGGTTTGAGGAGGGTGCTGAGCGCTTTTATAATAGCATAGGGATCAGGAACATGTTCGAGCATCTCCATACACGTAATAATATCAATAGTATTTGGGTGGTGCATAGCATAATTTTCTGCTGTATCCACTTCGTATTGTGGCGGATGCGCAAGGTGTCCATTTTGTGCATGAGCACGTGCTACCTCGATTAAATCCGGCGCCATATCCAGTCCAGTAATAGCTTTACAATGCTGGCTAAGCGTCTCTGTGAGAATCCCTCCCCCACACCCCATATCTACTAATAATTTATTAGATAGTTGACTATTTTCTTGTATAAATTGCAAGCGGAGTGGATTAATTTGGTGTAGCGTTTTAAGAGGCCCTTGCGGGTCCCACCATTCTTGACTTAGTTGGTTGAATTTATTTAATTCATTTTCATTAATGTTATTCAAAATATACTCCTTATAAACTTTATATATATAATATCGGAGTTTGCCTCAGAGCTGTGTTAAAATAGAAAAATATATTATATTTATGTATTAATTAACTAACATACAGGAGCGGTTTTTCGTGGGAGATATTGCACAAGAAGTCCAACAGCTCGATATTGAAAATGAGTTAAAAAAATCTTACTTAGATTACGCCATGAGCGTCATTGTAGGACGTGCATTGCCTGATGCTCGCGAGGGTCTAAAACCCGTCCACAGACGGGTGCTTTTCGCCATGCGTGAATTAGGAAACGATTGGAATAAACCCTATAAGAAATCAGCCCGTGTCGTCGGTGATGTGATTGGTAAATATCATCCTCATGGTGATACCGCGGTATACGATACGATCGTTCGTATGGCGCAGCCTTTTTCTATGCGTTATTTATTGGTAGATGGTCAAGGTAACTTTGGTTCCGTAGATGGAGACTCTGCTGCTGCGATGCGGTATACCGAAATAAAGATGTCTAAATATGCCCACATGTTACTTAAAGATCTTGAAAAAGAAACCGTCGATTTTCAGCCTAATTATGATGAAACTGAATTTGCCCCAACAGTTCTTCCTAGCCGTGTACCTAATTTATTATTAAATGGTTCATCAGGTATTGCCGTAGGGATGGCTACTAACATTCCGCCTCATAATTTACGAGAAGTGATTGGCGCGTGCTTAGCGTTAATTGAAGATCCAGAGATTACCATAGAAGGATTGATGGAATATGTGAAGGGCCCTGATTTTCCAACAGCCGCTTTTATTAATGGTCGAGCAGGGATTATAGAGGCTTATAAAACCGGTCGTGGCCGCGTTCAGGTGCGTGCTAGAACGGAAATCGAAGTGGATGATAAAACTGGCAAACAAACTATTGTAGTGACTGAATTACCTTATCAAGTAAATAAAGCACGTTTGATTGAAAAAATTGCAGAATTAGTGAAAGAACAAAAAATCGAAGGCATCAGCGCTTTACGAGATGAATCGGATAAAGACGGCATGCGCATGGTTGTGGAATTAAAACGTAACGAAGTGGCAGATGTTATTTTAAATAATCTGTATGCCCACACTCAGATGCAAACTGTTTTTGGGATCAATATGGTTGCCTTAGAAGATGGGCAACCTAAAACTATGAATTTAAAGCATCTGCTTGAAATTTTCATTCGTCACAGACGGGTGGTCGTGAATCGTCGTACTGTGTTTGAGCTTAGAAAAGCCCGTGAAAGAGCCCATATTTTAGAAGGATGGGGCGTAGCCTTAGCCAATATTGATGAAATCATTACGATGATTAAAACCTCATCTAACCCTCAAGATGCGAAGCAGAAGTTACAGCAAAAAGTATGGGAACCCGGCATGGTGCTGGCTATGTTACAAAAAACAGAATCCGATCAGGTATTAAAGGACTATCAATTATCTGAAATACAAGCTCAAGCTATTTTAGATTTAAAACTGCATCGTTTAACGGGTTTAGAACAAGATAAAATATTAGAAGAATATGAAAATATTTTGATTGATATTAAAAAATTATTAGATATTTTAAATAATCCAGCTGTTTTAATAGGCGTGGTAAAACAAGAATTAAACGAAGTGTTGGAAGAATTTGGAGACGATAGACGCACAGAAATTTTGTATGATACGCAAGATTTATCCAATGAAGATTTAATTACTGAAGAAGATATGGTCGTAACCTTATCCCATGAAGGATATGTAAAAACACAGCCTATTACTGCTTATACGGCGCAAAAGCGGGGGGGACGCGGAAAAGCAGCTACGAGTATTAAAGAAGAAGATTATATAACTAGACTCTGGATTGCTAGCACCCATGATACTATTTTATGTTTTTCAAGCTTAGGGAAAGTCTATTGGTTAAAAGTGTATTCTCTTCCATTAGGATCTAGAGTTGCACGTGGTAGACCTATTGTGAATTTATTGCCTTTAGAAGCAAATGAAAAAATTAATGCTATGCTTCCTTTGAGAGACTATACTCCAGGTTCTTATATTGTGATGGCAACCAATAATGGTACTGTTAAAAAAGTTGATTTAACTGAATTTTCAAGACCGAGAAGCTCGGGTATTAGGGCAATTGATCTAGTTGAAGGCGATGTATTAGTCGGGGCTGAAATAACAGACGGGACTCGAAATGTCATGTTATTTACCAATGCTGGTAAAGCAATTCGTTTTTCAGAAGAAAAAATTCGCTCGATGGGGCGTTCTGCTAAAGGGATTAGAGGAATTAGACTACAAGAAAAACAGTCTGTAATTTCGCTTTTGATTGTAGATGAAGAGTGTACTATATTGACAGCCACTGAAAATGGTTTTGGTAAGCGTACTGCAGTTTCAGAATACCCCACTAAGGGCCGAGGCGGGCAAGGGGTAATTGCAATACAAACTTCACAGCGAAATGGACAAGTGGTAGGGGCGCTTAAAGTAGGATCAGGGGATGAAATTATGCTGATCAGCGATGGCGGTACCTTAGTGCGTACTTCTATAGAAGGTATTTCTGTAGTGGGTCGTAATACTCAAGGCGTAAAGCTAATTAACTTAAATAATGGAGAGAAATTAGTCGCAGTACAACGGGTGCAAGAGATTGAAGGTTCACAAGAAATGGGAACCGATGATGCCGATATTTAATTTTAGTGCTGGACCTGCTATGTTACCTAGCTCGGTTCTTTCACAAATTGAGCGGGACTTAAAAGGCTGGCACAAAGGCATTTCCATTATGGAATTGAGTCATCGCATACCAGAAGTGATGGCCATGGCGGCTCAAGCCAGAGATAATATACGTGATCTTTTAAAAATTCCTTCAAATTTTAAAATTCTTTTTATGCAAGGCGGTGCAAGAACTCAGTTTTCTGGGATCCCTTTAAATTTGTTAGGGCAAAATATTCCTAACGCGCAAGCGAATTATTTAATCACGGGGCATTGGTCTTCACAGGCGAGTCTAGAAGCGCAAAGATACGGTAAAATTAATACGATTACCGACAGTAATGCTGTTTTTGATGCGCAAGATGCAGCCTATATTCATTTTACCGATAATGAAACGATTGATGGCATTGAATTACCAGCATTTCCGATATGCCATTCAGATCTAAAAGCTTCTATTCCGTTTGTCGTAGATGCTACTTCGAGTATTTTGAGCAAAGCCATTGATTTTAAAAATGTAGGTCTGGTTTATGCTGCTACACAAAAAAATATTGGCATTGCAGGGCTTACCTTGGTTATCTTGCGAGACGATTTAATAGGAAAAGCACATCCTTTGACGCCTAAAATGCTTGATTACTCTGAAATGGATCGCGCTGATTCTATGATTAATACGCCTCCTGTCTTTTGTTGGTATGTCATGAGTTTAGTATTACAATGGGTTCAATCACACGGTGGCGTATCGGCGATGGAACAACGTGCTCTAGAAAAATCAAAATTATTATATAACACTATTGATAATAGTCATCTGTATAGTAATACGATTGATACGACAGTACGATCCAGATTGAATATTCCTTTTAGATTACCCACTCTAGAGTTAGAAAATCATTTTTTAAATGAAGCGAATAAACAGGGATTATATTATCTTAAAGGGCATAAAGTATTAGGCGGCATTCGAGCCAGTGTATATAATGCGATGCCTTTAGAAGGGGTGAGCGCTCTGGTGGAATTTATGAAACAATTTGAATTAGAGCATGCTCAATTTTAAACCCCTCACTCTTCCCATCTTTGATGGTCCCTCTCCCGTAACGGTAGAGGGCAGAATTCATTCGTTTCACTCATGTCGGGATCCATTTATTTTATTTTTCAAAATCTGCCAAAATGCATCTTCCGTGAGCATCGCGAACAAATTCTCCCCTCTACCGTCACGGGAGAGGGACCGCCGAAGGCGATGAGGGTGAGGGGTTGAGTAGTAATATTAATATATTAGCCGCACATCCTTTTTGTGGTCAAGAAACTATACCTGGCGATAAATCCATTTCCCAACGTGCTATTATTTTTGCTGCCCTTGCTCAGGGCCAAACGCGCCTTTCTCATTTTTTAAAATCAGAAGATTGTTTACATACCTTAGAAGCCTTAAAAAATTTAGGTTTGAATTTTACCTGGCATATTAATGGCGATTTACTTATAGAAGGGTTAGGTTTAAAAGGATTTAAAGCCCCCAGTGCCCCTTTGTATTTTGGAAATTCAGGAACAGGTTTTCGTTTAATGGCAGGCGTGTTAGCAGCTCAGCCTTTTGATTCTGTTTTAACGGGAGATGCTTCTTTGTGTAAGCGCCCTATGAATCGTATTACAGAACCCTTAAAGCAAATGGGTGCTAAAATAACAGGCTCTGTGGCGCCTTTAAAAATTACCGGCAATCAAAATTTGGTAGGGATAGACTATAAATTGCTAATTGCCAGTGCGCAGGTAAAATCTTGTATATTATTAGCCGGTCAATTTGCCAAAGGCGTAACGCGTGTGTATGAAACCCACGCTACGCGTGATCATAGTGAAAGATTATTAAAGATTTTTAATACAGATGGCATATTGAAGGGGCAAAATTTAATTATCCCCGGCGATATTTCTTCGGCTTCTTTTTTTATAGTGGCTGCGCTTTTAATACCAGGCTCCCATCTTTTTTTAAAATCCGTAGGTGTGAATCCTACTCGATTAGGCGTCATTCGTATTTTAAAATTAATGGGGGCTAATATTGAATTAGGTAATCAAACGGATGATTGGGAGCCTACTGCAGATATTATTGTTCAATATAGTACTTTAAGAGGTATCAGCATCCCGCTTGAAGAAGTAGTTTCGGCTATAGATGAATTTCCTATTTTATTCATTGCTGCGGCTTTTGCACAAGGTAATACTCTCTTACGGGGTGCAGCTGAATTGCGCGTTAAAGAAAGCGATCGTTTAGCTAAAATGGCGCAAAATTTAAAGCAATTAGGAGTGCAACTTGAAGAATACCCTGATGGGATGAATATAAAAGGAGATCTTGATATAAATATTAATCATAATAAAGAAATTATTATTGATGCAGCAGGAGATCACCGAATCGCTATGGCTTTTTGTATTGCAGGGTGTATCTTAAAAAATAAAGGATATAATGCCTCTTTTATCGTTCAAGATACAGATTGTATAAAGACTTCTTTTCCTAATTTTATCGATCTTCTGAAAAAATTTTCCAATCTTCTATAAGCTGTGGGCTCCCTTATGGATTTCTAGGGTGCGCATCGGGTATTATTTTTTTACTCGTTTGTGGATCGCTATCGATAGGCGGATCCCGTCTTATTCCTGCCTCTCTTGTGGGTTGTGGGCGAGTATCCTGGGGTATCAGTGCCTCTGTTCGTACGCCAGGTACTCTGTCTATTTGGGGTTGTGTTACTGGATCAGATACAAGTTGCTCTGATGGTTTTTCTATCACTTTTTTAGAGGATTCTTGTGAGTTCGCACCCGGGGTTAAATCGGTTGTGGTTCCAGATACCTGGCCATTGGTTTCGGGTTTAGCATTCATTTCCTCACGGGTGGCGTCCGGTATAGCTTCAGGTGTAACCACAGAAGTCGTTCCGGTGATTGGTTTATTATCAGGGCTAGGGTTAGCAATAGCATTATAATCTATATTATCACGATTCTTAGGCTTGGCATCAGGTATGATTTCAGATCTAGCGGTAGAATCAGGATCTGGGCTTGATACTGGTACTGAGTCAGAATTACGTCCGGTGGGTTTTTTAAGATTGAGATCTTCAGAAGTTGCATCCGGTATAATTTGTGGCATAACCGTAGAGTCCGTGCCTGCCATGGGTTCAGAGTTATTTCTAGATCTTGATTCAATCGGTGTCTTATGATTTCTATCATGATATCTATCATAATTTCTGTTTTGCGATTGGCTGCCGAATACTTGATTTAGGTTGATATCTATATTAATACTAGGTTGACTGTTCCGGTATCTTGATTCTCGAATAACGATAGGTTCTTGATAAAACCTAGTAGGTTGGTGATAAAACGTAATAGGGCGAGCATAAAAAATTTGTACTTTTGGACCATTGGCGATATATCGGGGTATTAATCTAATAGAAGGTGCGCCAATAGGGTAGAGAGTATAATAATTATGAATGAAATTCATAGAAAAATTATAATCATTATCATATAAGGGACGTTGCACATTAGTATAAATCTGAGAGTTGTCCATTTCTTTAATATTAGCAGTTTGGCCTTGTTTTATGACTCGACTGCTTTTGTCAATACGAAGTTCAGCCTGTCCTTGTATAACTTGTACGATCGTTTGTTTTTGATTAGGGGAAATCTGGATTCGGTAATACCCCGCTTGCCTAATAAATATTTTTAATAAGTTTCCAGCATTAATTTGATAAACATGGCGGGGTTCGTTCTTCAGCACATTCACAGTAATGCTGCCTTTTATTAAATTAAATGCTTTTAATTGCGTATTTAAAGTAACTACTTTAACTTGAGTATTTAACCCTAAAATAATCATTGCATTGCCAAGAGGGAGTCCTGAACGGGCAGTATTAGAAGTTAATAAAGTATCCCCTTTCATTAAAGGGCATTTATCTAATCGCGAACAATCTGCCACGATTGCAGCTTGATAAGTCTTTGAAGATTCAGCGTATAAGGGAAAGCCGCTGCTTATAAGACTTAGGCTTAAGGCGATAGGTAACCAATTTTTCATAATTTACTCCAGATGAATCAATTTTGATTTTTATAGTCTTCTGATCTACTTACGTCTATATCGGGTTTGTCACCATATTCTGATTTACTGACATCTATATCTGGTTTGTCCCCATCTTCCGATTTACTGACGTCTATATCAGGTTCTTCCCCATCTTCTGATTTGCTTACATCTACATCATCTGCTGGTTTTTCCATAATATCATTTAGAGATAAGGGTTCTATTGAATTTGGTAATGAATCAGGATTATTTCCTGAATCATTTTTTGATCCTTCTTCAGCAGGTTCAATAGCGGTATCAACCGAGGGAGGAGGGGCTCCCATACCACTGGTTCCACCAGTAGAGCCTCCGGCAGATCCTCCGCCGGTTATATATCCAGAGTCATTACTTGTATCACGGGTAGATTCACTGCTACTGCTAGGGGCAACATCCATATCAAAAGAGCCATAAGCTTGTGCTAAAGATCCAATGCTAATTGCACTTAGGCTTAAGAAGATTTTTAATGCATTTTTCATAATATAGACTCCAATTGAATATTAAAATAATAAAGCTCTAGAGATCAGGTTGATCTCTAGAGCTTTGAGAGCTTATCTATTGATAGGCTCTACTGGAACCCCATTTCCTGGATGACGATGAGGCCATTCATCTGATCTGTGAACTGGCTCTTTCATGTGTTGTGCAGGAGGAGTTAACATCGGATCAGATGTGGTATTGGGGCTTGTTGGATTCACTTTATCTTGCATGGTAGATTCTGGGTTATTAAGAGGATCGGTTCCTTTGTTCAGAGTTGATCCCGATGTATTATTCATATTATTCTTATTCATTGGATCAGCATTTCTTAGCGCAGGATCTATTGATCCGCGGTTTGCAGGGTCAACAGTAGTTTCTGGTGCAATCGCATTGGGTTCAGTAGAAACATCTGTTGAAGAGCCCATATCTGTTGCTGAATCATCAGTGCTGATTGAAGATGCAGCTTGGACAGCACCAACACTCATTAATCCTAAGGTTAAAGCGATTTTTAATAAGTTTTTTGTTTGCATAAGAGCACTCCACATAAGTTGAAAAACTAACATGAAGTATAGGTCATTTTTTTGGAAAATATTTAAATATAATTAAAGGGTATTTGTATAACCTGTTCATTTAACCATTCGGGTTTTTCTGATTGGTTGATGAGTATTCCATATTCTAGCTGATGTTCTTGTACAAAATTAGTTAATGATCGAAGTTGTGTACGATCGGTTTTGATACCATATTTAATTTCAATTGGTAAAATTCCAAAAGGTCCCTCTAAGATTAAATCAATTTCTACACCAGCTTTAGTGCGATAATAATAAGGTTGCCAATTAGTGACTAGGGTATCAGACAGGCCTTTTAAGATTTCTTCAATAATAAAAGCTTCAAATGACGCACCCACCATTGGATGATCATATAAATCAGATAGAGAATGAATTTTTAATAAATAATGTAAAGTTCCTGAATCTCGAATATAGCCTTTTGGCATTTTGATAACAGATTTAATAATATTATTTTCATAACTTGGAAGAGGGCGCCATAAAAAAGTGTTAGTAGCAATATGTAGATATTCTCGTACTGTTTTTTCACTGATTTCTAAGGCTCTTGCGACATCTGATTTATTAATAATAGTCCCAGCAAGTTTACTCAAGATAGTTAAAAATCGATTGAAGGCTTGTTTGTTTAATTTTGGAAAAAGACGCGCTATATCTCGATCCATATAAGTTTTTTTATAATTTTCTAGCCATAACTGGATAAATTGGGTATCTTGGCTAATACATGGTTCGGGATATCCCCCATATAACCATAAGTATTGCATGATATCGGTTGGGATTTTATCAGAGCCTAATATAATATTTTTTTTATCTAATTTATTTTCAAAATTACGATAAAAAGGGCTTAAGGGCTTATCTGAAAACTCATTTGCCTTTAAAGTACCTAATTCAATGATGCCAATTCGTCCGGCTAAAGAATCAATAGCATGACTATATAGTTCAGGACTAGCGGAGCCAGTTAAAATAAACCGACCTTTTTGGTGTCTATCGGCGTCGATAACGCCCCTTAAAATATTAAATAATTCTGGATAAGACTGAGTCTCATCAAAAATAATGTGGTTAGGAAATTGCTTGAAAAAAAATAAAGGATCGTGTGTGACACGCTCTAAATCATCTGGATTTTCTAAATCAACATATTTCCATTGCTCAGTCACTGATTTAGCAAGTGTTGTTTTGCCACATTGTCTTGCTCCTAATATAACCACAACAGGAAACAAGCCTAGTAATTTTTTTAGTTTTTCAGCTAAATTTCTCTTTTTTTCTTCCATATTCGGAGTTTACCCCCGAATTCGGCGCTTGTCAAGCTTTTATTAAATTTCGGGTCCAAAATTAAGGTGTACCCGCCAGCTATTAGTGTGACTAGTCACCGGTTTGGCTAAATAGATTTTAATAGGTCCAATGGGTGTTGCAAATAAAACCCCTATCCCTAAACCAATTTGGAACTCAGATTGTAAATCATCGAGACTATTAAAGGCATTTCCGCCATCAACAAAAGTTGCAACGCTAAAAGGACCTTTAATGTGTCGATTATATTCAATACTGCCTACGGCTAAGTAAGCCCCCCCAACAGGTCGTGATATGCCATTTTTATCTACTTCATTGGGCAGAGATCGATATCCGTAGCCTCGAATACTTTGATCGCCTCCGGCAAAAAATCGAATACTTAAGGGTAAATCTGCTAAATTTTCTGGCGTAGTGATCCCCATTTCAGCTCGCGTAATAAGGGTATCTCGAGCAGTTAATGTTTTGAGCCATTTGCCTTCAAAATTAGCTTGAGCAAAGCCTTTATCACTTAAAAAAGGATTAATACCACCGCGCAAAGATAAACTCAACCTATAAGCATCTACAGGTTTAAGAGTAGTCAGATTGTTATCATTTTTAGTTTGAACCAGTTTAACACTGGGTAATAAAAGCCTGGAATACTCATTGGTTAAACTAGTATCTTTAAAACTTTCTGATAGATATCGTAAGGTTAAGGTTCTATGCCAATTTTTAACTTTGTGTGTTTCACTAATGGCAATACTATATAAAGTAGAAGGTTTATCTTGAAACTCGTCATCGGTATACAACATCGCTAAACGATATTCATCATTCAAAGGGTTTTTACCGGGAATAATATAATCTGATTCAACAATTTTATCGATTTGAGAAAGCTTCGCATTGGTGGTAAGACGATGCCCCCATTGATTGAGATATAATCTATCCCATCCTATTCGTACACGCGCAAGGGTATTGGTATCGTATCCCACACCAAATAAGTATTGGTTTGCCGCATTTCTAACCAGGGTCACTTCTATAGGTACCACCGTATTATCTCCGGTTAACTCCATTGGAATTTGAGGTGAAACGGTTACTTCTTTAAAATAAGGGCTTTGGGAGAGATTATTTTCAAGTTCAGCAACTTGTTCTGGTGTGTAGAAATCACCTATCTTATACGGAACAAATCGATTTAAAAATTGTTTTGAGAAATAATCGGATTTAAAACAGACCGACCCTAAGGTAAAAAGAGGCCCTGAGTTCATAATTAGTGACACATTCGCTTTGTATTGGCTTAAATCTACAATAACTTGATGTTCACTATAATAAGCATGAAGATATCCTTGATGAATCGCATTGGAAAGGGCTTGGGTTTTATCTTTTTCATAGAGTGCATGATTGAGAATATGGTGAGGTTTTAATTCAAATCCACCGAAAATATTAGATAGCTTTTTATTGTGGGCACCCGGACCAACCAATTTGGTATTAAGCCAACCAATGAGCGTAGGTTTTCCTAAATCGATGCTATATTGTATATTATATTGATTAGCATCATTGTGATTGATGCTACTTTTGACCGTAGCATGATAATACCCGTAGGGCTGTAAGGCTTTTAAAATTTCTTTTTCTGCTCGAGTATGCAGCAATTGAATTTGTTGCGCTGCTAAAGCATTGGTTTTGCTTTTTTGTAAAAGACTGAGTTGAGATTCAATATTTTTTTTTTGCTCCTGAGTCACCCCAGTAATGGTAATTTTTAAGGTATTAGATACAGGTAAGGCCCAACAAAATGAGGATAGGGTATTGGTGAATATCAAAAAAATGATTATTTTTTGTAATGCTTTCATAGAATTTTTTATAAGTTATTTTGGATTTTCAAGGCTTAAATAGCCAGAATCATAGTTGTAGGCAAAAATTTCGGCATATCGGCCCCAATCAATAATGACTTTAAGTATACGTTCGGCTTCGTCTTCCGTGAAGGGTTCACTAATAGAGGTCGTTAGCATTTTTAGAAAGTATTCCTTAGATTCTTTATGTTGCGCTCGTGTATCTAAAGTTTTTCTAATATATTCAGCTAAAGGGATTTGTTGTGTAAGTTGTTTTGCAAAGATCTTTTTTCTATTTAAAATATCTGCTGTGGCAAATTGTTGGCCCATAGGGGTTAAGCTAATATCCCCTCTAGAAATGGTTGCAAAGGCTAATTTTTCTAAAGCCTCAGTCAGAGGGAATAAATCATCTACTTCTAGGTGCCAAGAATCAGCTAAATCAGGTAAGTCAACTTTTCCTGAGTAGGTTGCAAGTTCTTCAAGTAAGCCCATTAATTCTGATATTTCTGCATTAGGCACACGATACGTAAGAACCACTTGAGGATGCTTGGTACGTTTTTTATCAGTGGTGGTCATAAGCGTATAAATTTGATCAAGTAACTTTTTAAAATCTTCGTCTTTAGAATTTCTAGGAATAGAGCTTGTGACTTGAATTTCAGCTCGAATGCGCCCTGGATCGCTATCTAAAAGGATAATTCTATCCGCCATTAAAAGCGCTTCTTCAATATTGTGCGTGACAAATAAAATACCTTTGGTTTTAGTGTGTTTATCTTGCCATAAACTTAAGAGATCGCTTCGTAAATTTTCACCTGTTAACACATCGAGCGCCGAAAAAGGTTCATCCATCACTAATAATTCGGGCTCCACTACTAAGGCACGTGCAAATCCTACACGTTGGCGCATACCGCCCGATAATTCTTTAGGATAAGCAGATTCAAACCCATCTAATCCGATAGTATCTATTGCTTTTAAGGCTCGTTGGCGACGTTCTTGGGGGGGGATCCCTAGCGCTTCTAGACCTAATTCTACATTTTGTAATACAGAAAGCCAAGGGAGGAGGGCAAAACTTTGGAATACCATCGCAATACCTTGGATAGGATTATTAACCTTTTGGCCTCGATAGGTTACTTGCCCTGCAGAAGGCTTGATTAAACCGGTAATAATACGCAGTAGAGTGGATTTTCCAGAGCCTGATTTTCCTAAAATGGCAATGATTTCATTTTCTTTCATTTGGAAAGAAATATTGTTCAAAACAAGTAATTCTTGTCCTTCAGTGGATTTGAATGTTTTTTTGATATTTTCAACAGAAAATAAAATAGGATGATGGGTCATGATATATTGTACCGTGTTTCAGCTAGAATATATAATTTTCGCCACAAAAAGCGATTAATGAGTGTCACATATAAACACATGACAGCAATACCTAGCACAATTCTAGGAAAATCCGCTGTGGCTGTAAAATTAGTAATATAGCCTCCTAAGCCCGTGGCCGTGATACGTTGCCCACCCCATTCTACGACATCGGCTACAATAGAGGCATTCCAACACCCACCAGCTGCTGTCATAGCGCCGGTAATATAGTAGGGAAAAATAGCAGGAAGCATGATTTTTTTCCACCATAACCATCCCTTAATTTGGTAGTTTTTAGCGGCATATTTAATATCCAGGGGTAACACATTCGTTCCAGCTATGACATTAAATAGAATATACCATTGGGTACCCAAAATCATAAGAGGGGCTGTCCAAATTTCTACATTTAAATTATAAGTAAAAATAGCCATAAATATAAGAGGATAAACTAAGTTGGCTGGAAAAGCGGCTAAAAATTGAGCAAGAGGTTGTACATATCGTGATAATTTAGGATGCAATCCTACCCATACTCCAATGGGGACCCAAATGAGGGAGCTTAAAATAATTAAAATAGCAACCTTAATGGTAGTAATCAGTCCCAAATAAAATACTTTTACAATTTCAGTAGGGGGGATTTTTGTGTAAATAAACTGCATGATAAAAAAACTTGCAGCCAAGATGCTGATTATAAATACTATACTCCAAAGACGTTGCCCAATGAGGAAAAAAATAGGGGGTATTTTCGGGGAATAATGTAATAAAAAATGTGATTTTTTAGATTTAGAGTGCCTAGGATGAACAACAAAATTTCTGAGGTTACGAAAAGCATAACTGATGGTTTTTATTAATTTTGAACGACGTAGTAAGGTTAAAAACCAAGAGCTAGATCCTGTTTCTTCATTGGCTTCATATTGGAATTGTTCCGACCAAGTTAATAAGGGTCTAAATAATAATTGATCATAGAGTATAATGACAATTAACATCGTTAAAATAACATACCCTAAAGCGGGATAATTTTTTTGTTCTTGCGCGAGCATGATATAGGAACCTATCCCGGGTAACATAATGTGTTGATTTGCGACAGAGATAGCTTCTGAAGCCACAACAAAAAACCAACCGGCGGATAGGGACATCATGGCATTCCAAATAAGGCCTGGAGTTGCAAAGGGTACTTCTACACGCCAAAATTTTTGCCAGGGACCTAAATTAAATATAGCAGCCGCATCTTTTAAATCTTGAGGTAACATCCGTAAAGATTGATAAAAGCTTAGGGCCATGTTCCATACTTGTGAAGTAAAAATAGCAAAAATAGCTGCACATTCAGGTCCTAGTTGACTTCCTGGAAATAGCCGTATGAAAGCCAGCACACTGAAAGATAAAAAGCCTAAAACAGGAACGGATTGCATAATATCAATAAAGGGAATAATTATTTTTTCAGCTCGCTTACTTTTTGCGGCTAGACTGCCAACAATGAGCGTAAATAAAAAAGAACACCCCAGGGCTATTGTCATTCTAATGACGGTAGCCAGAGCATATTTAGGTAAGAAACGAGGATCGGTGCTAATGGGAATAGACTGACCGAGTTGGTAAGATTGGGTCATGCTTCCAATTCCCCACGCAGTAGCCGCCATAAAACCAAAAAATAAGACTAAAACAAGAAAATCCCATTGATTAAAAAAGGTTATAAATTGGGTTTTAGGTTGTTCATAACGTTGGGATTCTTTCATGGATCTATTATAGCGAGTTCAGGAGGGGATTAGTACTTGATTTTAAATTTAAATTTTGCGATTATTTCTTTTTAATGGCATCATTCATCATTTAGGGTAGTAAGGGATGTTAAGTTATTCTCATCGATATCACGCTGGCAATTTTGCTGATCTCCATAAACATATGGCTCTATTGGCAATTTTGTCCCATTTTCATAAAAAACCAACCCCTTTTTGTGTTTTAGATGCTTATGCAGGCGAAGGCTTGTATGATTTAGAATCATTAGAAATTCAAAGAAACAAAGAGTATCTGCAAGGTTATGAAAAATATGGCAAAATAGAAAAAAACGCTATGCCTGCAGTGTTTATGCCAAAATTAAATCTCATCGCTGAATTTTATCAAAATCAACGCAATATACGCAGCGTATATCCTGGATCTCCTGGCATTATTGCGCAACATCTTCGTGCTCAAGATAGAGGAATTTTTACCGAGCTTCATCCTCAAGCTTATCTTGCCTTAAATAGTAACTTAGGACGAGCTTCTTTATATTCTCGCGAAAATATTTATGTTTATAAGCAAGAGGCTTTAGCAGCAATGAATTCTTTTTTGCCTTTTAAAGAAGGGCGAGGGTTAATTTTTATTGATCCCAGTTATGAAGTAAAAGCAGAATATTTAAGTGTAGCGTCGAGTATTAAGAAAAATTACCCTAAATTTAGTCAAGGTGTGTATGTCATTTGGTATCCGATATTAGCCGCAGGGCACCATCACCATTTAATTGCTTCTGTTTTAGAATTACAACATCAAAAAATAAAACCAGTATTTTGGCAATCCGAATGGGTGCCGGATCCCGCAGTAAGCCAGGGCCTTATTGGGAGTGGGCTCTTGGTTATTAATCCTCCTTTTCAACTGTCTGAAATGATGCATCCGCTTCCTTCTCAAAATATCTAAATATAGATATAGCCTTCATTATTATTTGTAAATTAACTAAATGTGCACTAAATTAAAATTAGTCAATTAGTTAACTTTTGTAATTTTGTTGTCTATACAATATTTGTATAAGGGAAGTGTGAAATGCCTAGCAAAGAGTATCATGACAAGTATCGTGCTAAACGAAATGATTTATTTGGTGTATTTGAAACTGTTTTTAAAAATCCTAACCAGTTAAGTCGGATTTTAGGCCGTATCAGCGGGACAAGCAGTGCCGCTTCAAAAACGAAGGCAATTTCAGAAAACAAGGGCTCCAAGATAAAGAAACCTACACTCGATATATGGGATAAGGTGGTAGTGGGTGCTCAGGCAACTGCACTAGCGGTATCCAATATTGATAATGTCTTTGATATGGCGGTAGGAGGATCATTTTATAAAAAAGAATTAGGGAAATTAGCAATTACTGCTAAGGGTGGCTATGAGCTTGGATTGCTATCAGAATTAAAAGATCTTAAAAATTTTTCCGGTAAGACACAAAAAAAAGAATACGAAAAACAATTTGTAGCCGGTAAAATTTATTTGTCAGATGATGGCAAGCAAGCATCGCTTCGTGATTTGGGAGGGGAATTACGAACAATTAATTTGAAGGTCGCTATTGATATGAAGGAATTTCCTCACAAACGAAATAATCCAGGCTTTATAAAACAGATTTTTAGTAGCATTCCAAAACAAGACTATATATATGTATATAATTCTGAAACTCCTCTTTTTTTTATAGAGTTGCTTAAAGATCTAAAAACTGAAGAATTTATTAAAGCAAATAGCGCAAATATTAACAATTTAGTTACTACGCAAGCGAACTCTATTTTATCTATTGTTTTAAGCACTATTAAAGATGCAGTGCCAAAAGAAGGTGAACCCGCTTCGGTAGCTCAAGTTATTGTAACAGCGCTAGAGGAAGGAGAGGTGAATGCGAAATTTATTCTTGATACAGTGTCTCCTTTAATCCAACCTATTGTAGCAGAGCTCACTGCCAATCCTGAAAGATTAAATGAATTTGGAGTGTTGGCAGAGAAAATAATTATCACATCAGATAAAAAGGAAAAAGCAAAGTTTCAAAAAGAACTCTTGATTAAAGTAGCAAGTATTGATTTTGCACGTACACAATCTATTCAAGCCCTGATTGATTTTTTTGTTAAAAAGGAATCTGTGGCAAATTTAACTAAGATCGTAGAAGTAGTCGCTCCCACGCTAGCAGCCAGATTAGCCATACCAGGAATAGATGCGGCTTTGATTGAAGGCAGTGTTCCTATCATCACGAAAACAGCAAGTGTATTGTTAGGCCAAACAGCGGAGCTGCAAAGTGTAGGACAATATTTTACGACTGCCACACTCGCTACAGAAGAGACGAATGCAAAGCTAGTGAAGGACTTATCTAGTTTAGTGGGCGCTTTGCAAGCCCCGCAGGCAAATTTTGCGGGACAATTATCAAGTTATGTTGCTGGTAATCATATGCAGATGCGAGTGGTAGTAAAAGGATTTTTTAATAAAAATAATGAGGCATTCAATGAAGCTGAGGCATTGAATAAGGTATTGAATGAGGAATTGATAGATTCTGCTGTCGACTTAGTAGTGAAATTATCTCCCAAGCTTTTACCATCCGTTCTCGTTTTGTCTAAAAAGATTTTAGATAAAGAAGCCTCATTTAAGCTGTTTACACGGTTAGTAGAGACACCTGCTGTAGATTTAATTTATGCACTGAAACAAGCACGAGCTGCTTTAGGAAGTGCTTCAGGTCCGCAACAAGGTGTTATAGATTTATTGAATACGCTAGAACCGTTGATAGAGGCTGTATTGACTGCTGTAGAACAGAGCCCTCAAGCATCTGCAGATTTGAGTCATGTAATAGCTGAAATGAGCTTGGAAAACGATGAACAACTAAAAGCGAATTATCGAAAAGAAGTATTGGCTCAAGGTGCTAATTTGTTTTTAAATAATTCTGGTTTAAGGAAAGCTTTACAGGATATTTTCGCTGATGAACAATCTATATCAAAAGTAAAAGCAATTACAGGAAAAATTTTAGATGCCCCCGCACTCGCTCAAAGATTAGCCACTTTAGGAATAGAAAAACACCTTATTTTAGATGCGGTTCCTATATTAGGAGGCACTGCGGGTGCGCTTTTAGAGAAAAGTATAGATGTGCAAGGTCTGATTAAATATGTATATCCTAATCTGAGTCAGCCTGAGATGACGCAAGTGCAATTATTTGCTCATGTATCCAACATCCTAGAGGGTTTAAAGACACAAGAAGCTGTTTTTACAACGATATTACCCGAGTATCTTAAGAATAATGAAATTCTTGTTCTTAAAGCAATAGAGAAAAAAGAAAATCTTACTGTTTTACGATCTAATTTAAAAATACCTTCAGATTTTTCTGATGAGTTGCTTCTTAGTGTTGCAAGTGGAGGACTTCAAGTTTCACAAGATCTCATTCCTTTTGCTTTTAAAGTAGCCAGCAGGGCATTAGATGCTTCAAATAAAGACTCGGTGATTAAAATTATGGAGCAAGCTAAAAAAGC
>CANJXG010000007.1 GCA_947478905.1 Coxiellaceae bacterium | reverse complement strand
GGGATCTTAGGGCTTTATTAAAGGAGGTGCGAGAGCATACCGAGATGGCTCGACAAATGGGTTGGATACGGGATTGAAAATTATTAGTCTCTCAAGCAAGATTTAAGATCATGGAGCCTTGTTAACCGAGCTCACCGGAAGGACACGCTTGAAGAGGAAAAATTACCGCAAAGAGTGCGTTTACCAAACTATAACAAAAAAAATCATGAGTAGTCATACTGTCATTGTTTCAATCTCGCTTGGCACAGAAAATATTCGTGTTGGGCAATTATGGTGTCATAACCGCAAAAATCGAGAAAGCGCATCTTTTGAATACGATCAAAAATGGCTTGAGCATCCTGAAAAATTTGCACTTGAACCTGCTTTACAACTGCTGCAGGTACTTTTCATACCAGAGGCGGAATCAGTGTATTTGGTGCAATGGGCGATTCTGCACCCGATCGTTGGGGACGGGTTCTTATGCGTCGTGCCGAAACAATAAGAGCCAAAAATGAAAATATCACGCCTACCACTCTGTGCGAGAGGGATTATCTGCTGAATGTAAATGATGAAGCGCGTCAAGGCGCATTGCGTTTTTCGTGAGCTCAAACTGAACTGAAGCTTAGTTTAGAAAAATTTCTTGAAATGCAAAATAATATTCAGAATGCAGCTTCATAACGAATGAAGGTGTTCCAAACCATAATAATTACGGTGAATATATCATTAAAAAAGGTGTTTTAAAAAGAAAAGTATCCGGCGGCAGTATGTCTGAAGATGGAGTTAGAGATTATGCCGTGCTACAATCAATCGCCCAAACCTGTCATCTGAGAAAATTGTCATTTCTTGTATTTTTAACTGCGAGCCTAATTCAATTCATCCGTACTGGCAAACCGCTTTTACTGAGCCAGTATGAAGCCCAATCATCTAAGGTCGAAACAAAGGCGCAGGAGCGCATTATACTTCCATAACGCGTCAAAAAGTGACACCAAAACAAAAAACTGCATTTTTAAAAACGATTTGTGCAGATGCTATAGGGTACGCTTCAAAAAATCAGACTTTTATAATCGCTAAACAAAGCATGCTTCAAGAAGAGGATGAAATTGAAAAACAATTGAAACGAGCAATAAGTAAAATTGATAATACAAAAAAAATGTGACTATTCAGCGCGCATCTGATTTAGAGTCTTCTAATGCAGTCTCTAATTCTGGCAAAACCGTAAAAAGATCTCCGACTAAGCCATAATCTGCAATTTGAAAAATGGGGGCATCGGGATCTTTATTAATTGCGACAATTATCTTTGAAGCTTTCATCCCTGCTACATGCTGAATAGCACCCGATATTCCAATTGCAATATATAAATCTGGAGCGACAATTTTACCCGTTTGCCCGACTTGATAATCATTAGGCACAAAACCCGCGTCTACTGCGGCGCGAGAAGCCCCTATTGCCGCATGCAGCTTATCGGCTATAGCTTCTAACTTTTTAAAATTTTCAGCACTTTGTAATCCTCTGCCCCCTGAAACCACAATTTTAGCAACCCCAAGTTCTGGGCGTACCAATTCGGGTTTTTGGGAGGATATAAATTCAATTTTTTGATTTTCAAAAACAAGATCTATTATTTCTATAGGCACGGATCTATTTGTTTTTTTAGCAGCCTCAAATGCTGTGGTGCGAATCGTAAGAATTTTTAAGGCATCGAGCATCTGTACTGTCTCTAAAATATCTCCAGCATAAATAGGATGAATAAAAGTATTATTATCTATAATAGTAGTCACATCGGATAATTGTGCAACGTCTTTAAGTGCTGCTACTCTTGGCATAATATTTTTACCAAACGTACTTGCGGGCGCTAAAATATGAGTATAATCTTCTGCAAGATTGATAATAAGCGATGCAACATTTTCTGCTACTCCATGGTCATAAGCACTATGTTCTGCTTGTAAAACATGAGATACGCCCTCATATTCAATTAATTCTTTTGCTAATGCCTGGATGTTGGAGCCCATCATCAAAACATCTAATTCTCCTCCCAATTGCATGCCTGCGCTTATGGTGGATAAGGTGCCTGAGGTAATTTTTTGATGTGCAATTTCAGCAATAATAAGTGTTTTCATACATTTTTAAATTATTTTTTCCGTGTTACGTAAGTAATCCATAAGTTCAGCAACATCTTTTACTTTTATACCTGGCTTTCGCGGTGGAGGAGATTGTATTTTAAGCACTTTAGTGTGCGCTCTAATATCTACTGTATCTGGAATAGCCACTACCTCAATAGGTTTAGATTTGGACTTCATAATATTAGGTAAAGAAGGATATCGAGGCGTATTGAGTCGTAAATCTGCGGTAATCACACAGGGCAAAGTGGCTTGAAGCGTTTCTAAGCCCCCATCTACTTCGCGGGTCACGCTCACTTTTTCTTGGTTATCACTAAAAATAATTTTTGAAGCAAAAGTAGCTTGTGGCCAGTTTAGCATTGCTGCTACCATCTGACCCGTTTGGCCACTGTCATTATCAATAGCTTGTTTACCCATCATCACGATATCTGGAGCTTCTTTTTGAATAATAAAAGTGAGTACTTTAGCAATATTTAAAGGCTCTAATATTTGATCTGTTTTTAATAAAATACCGCGATCTGCACCTAAGGCCAAACCTGCTCTTAAAGTTTGTGTAGTCATTTCGGAGCCAATAGAAACTATAATAATCTCATTGACTATATTTTGCTCTTTCCAACGTATCGCTTCTTCTAGTGCAATTTCATCAAATGGATTAATAACCATTTTCAGATCATCTGATACTAGTTTTAATCCCTCTTTATCGATACGAGTGGGAGGACCATAAGGATCGGGCACCCGTTTTAAAGTAACCAATACTCTCATTTTTTTACCTAAACAGTGTATATGTGTAATCTATACTATTGTATACTTTAGAAACCATGCATACAACACCAAGAGATTCTATTCACTTTGATGTGCTCATTATTGGAGCAGGACCTGCTGGCCTCTGTGCAGGGATCCGCTATGCACAATTATGTGATCAAGCCGGCATCCCGCCCAGCGTGTGTATTATAGAAAAAGGCTCGCAGGTGGGTGCTCATATTTTATCAGGTGCTGTCTTTGAACCTAGAGCATTAACTGAACTCATCCCTGAATGGAAGGCCCTAGGAGCCCCTTTAAATACACTCGTCACGCATGATAAATTTACCTTGCTTACCCAAAACAAATCAATCAAACTGCCTACCCCCCCCAAAATGGATAATACGGGAAATTATATAATCAGTTTAGCCAATTTATGTCGCTGGCTTGCTCAGCAAGCAGAAAATTTAGGAGTACAAATTTATCCAGGCTTTGCGGGTCAAGATATTTTATTGAATGACTCTAAACAAGTCATCGGGATTACCACGGGAGATAAAGGGGTGGATAAATCAGGACACCCTAAATCTAATTTTCAACGGGGTATGAATATTTTCGCACAGCATACTATTTTTGCAGAAGGCGCACGCGGCTCGCTCAGTCAAAAACTCATTCACCTTTTTAAATTACAAAACCCCGAGTCACCGCAAACTTATGGATTAGGGATAAAAGAAATATGGGAAATTCCTGCCAATCAACATCAATTAGGACATGTCACCCACACTATTGGGTGGCCTCTTGATGCTCACACTTATGGTGGCGGCTTTCTTTATCATTTAGAGAAAAATCGATTAGCGATTGGCTTAATCGTGGGTTTAGATTATCAAAATCCTTATTTATCTGCCTATGAAGAATTTCAAAGATTTAAACACCATCCTCATATTAAAAATATACTACACAATGGCACAGTATTAAGCTACGGCGCACGCAGTTTAACAGAAGGGGGCCTTCAATCTATCCCAACCTTAACCTTCCCAGGTGGTATGCTAGTAGGGTGTAGCGCAGGCTTTATGAATGTAGCAAAACTCAAAGGCTCTCATACGGCCATGAAATCAGGTATGTTAGCTGCAGAGGCCCTATTTGAAAAAACAAATTACACACAAAAAATAAAAAAAAGCTGGATTTACACTGAATTATTTAAAGCACGCAATATACGTCCGGGCTTTCAATGGGGTTTATGGGCTGGTCTAGCGTGGGCTGCCTTTGACAGTTACATTTTCAAAGGACAAGCACCCTGGACGCTCCAGCATAGAGCAGATTATCTGGCCTTAAAACCTGCTGCACATTCGAAGATCATCCATTATCCAAAGCCTGATGGTATCTTGAGCTTTGATAAAATGACTTCCATTTCAAGAAGCCATCTTTATTATGAAGAAAATCAACCTAATCATTTAATTTTACGTAATCCAAGCCTGGCGATCACCCTCAATTTAAAAATATATGATGCGCCTGAACAACGATATTGCCCAGCCGGAGTATATGAGATTCTAAAAAAATCTGATCAAAGCGATTATTTGCAAATCAATTCTTCTAATTGCATTCACTGCAAAGCTTGTGATATTAAAGATCCTACTCAAAATATTACTTGGGTTCCCCCCCAAGGTGCCGATGGGCCTAATTATTCTGACATGTAAGGCCTCAATGCTTACTATACTTCAATTATGGTAAGCAAAATCAAGACGAACATACTATTCACTATGCTAAACAATCAAATTCTTATTGAAAATTGGTTTGAAAAGCAATGGGATACACACCCTCCTTTAATTACTGGTTCAGTTGATCTGCGCTATTGCGGATATAAACTCAGCCCTGTTGATACGAATGTGTTTCCAGCGGGATTCAATAATTTAGATCCTAGTGTATATCCGCTCTGTAAAAAGGTGTTAAAAACACTCTTAGCACCGCGTTATCCTGAATGCAAAAAAATCCTCCTGATACCAGAGAGCCATACCAGAAATGCCTTTTATTTTGAGAATATACACGTGCTCAGTGAATTAATACATGCGGCAGGCTACGAAGTGAGGGTGGGATCATTATTATCGTTAAAACATCCTAAAATGATTGAGTTAAATAACGGCAAAACACTAAACATTGAACCGATTATTCGTAATCATACTATATTAACCTTAGAAAATTTTAGCCCTGATTTAATTATATTAAATAATGATCTCTGTGAAGGGGTTCCCGATATATTATTCAATATCACCCAACCCATTCTCCCACGTCTTGATATGGGTTGGTTTACTAGACGCAAAACACATCATTTTACGCTGTATGAAAAACTCGCGACTGAACTTGCTCATTTAATTGAAATCGACCCTTGGTTTATCAATCCATTATTTACATATCATGAAAATGTAGACTTTATAAACCTTAAAAATAACCATGACTTAGAAGGGCAGCTTCTCGAAAAAGTAGCGATTTTACTAGAAAATATTCAAAAAAAATATACTCAATACCATATAACAGAAAAACCTTTTGTGGTCATTAAATCCGATAGTGGCACCTATGGTATGGCCGTGATGATGATCCAGAATGCGCAAGCACTTTTAACGTTAAATAGAAAACAACGCCTTCAAATGTCGGTTGGCAAAGGAAAACAAAAGGTGTCTAATCTTATTATACAAGAAGGGATCCCTACCATTGATCGCATCGATAATTTTACATGTGAGCCGGTTATCTATATGCTTGGTCAAACGGTAGTAGGGGCTTTTAATAGAGTGCATCCCAATAAAAGCGCAACAGAAAATCTTAATAGCCGTGGCATGCATTTTGTGCCCCTTAAAAATATAGAATATGCTCATAGTGTAGTAGCTAGAATAGCGCATTTAGCGGCAACCTTAGAAAGCGAACAAACAGGAGGGCAACCATGTTTGAACTAGCCGTTATTATGGATCCTATTGAAAAAATAAACCCTGCAACAAATTCAACCTTTGCATTATTATTAGAAGCACAAAAACGCAATTGGGTTATTCAATACATTGAACCTCACCAAGTATATATTGAAGATGGGGTGGTATTTGCCGCCATGAAAAGATTAAAAGTAGAAGATAACAGTGAATATTATTTTTATTTTTCAGATAATGAGCCTATCATTAAACCATTACACACCTGTGATGTCACACTGTTACGTAAAGATCCCCCTTTTGATATTAATTATTTATATTTAACGTATCTTTTAGAACACGCTGAAAAAAACAATCATTTAGTCATCAATAAACCTCAAAGTGTTAGAGATGCTAATGAAAAAATGTTTGCTAGTTGGTTTCCGCAATGCTGCCCCCCTACCCTAGTAAGCTCTCAAGCCTGCATCATTAAAAAATTTTTAAATCAACATAAAAAAACAATTTGTAAACCACTGGATAATATGGGGGGACATTTAGTTTTTCTGGCCCACGAAACCGATCCTAACATAAATGTAGTCATCGAAACGCTCACACAAGCAGGTCAAAGACCTTTAATGATTCAAAAATTTATTCCTGAGATTAAAACAAGCGGCGATAAACGAGTATTAATGATAGATGGTCTTGCTTATCCTCATGCTTTAAGCCGTATTCCAAAAGACGATGATATACGGGGTAATTTAGCAGCAGGGGGCACTGGGATGGGTGCAAATCTAACAACAAAAAATAAATGGATTTGCGAGCAAATCGGTCCTACTTTAAAAGAAAAAGGCTTATTATTTGTTGGCCTAGATATTATTGGGGATTATTTAACAGAAATTAATGTCACAAGCCCTATGGGTATAAGACAAATAGATCAATTATTTAATGTGAATATCAGTGCCTATATTTTAGATGCTATTGTTAAAAAATATCATGCAAACTAAATTGATCTTTTTGTTTGCTTTATTTGTTTAATAAGCGCTAACAATTCTTCGGGATCAAAATATCCTGCTACCAGTTGTCCATCAATCACCATAGTAGGGGTGCCACCAACCCCCGCTAATGCGCCTAAATTGAATTGTTTATCAACATTATGACTATAACATTGCAAAGGAGGAACCTTCCCTAGCATTGCTTGATTAAAAGCTGCTTTTCTATCTTTTGCACACCAAGTAGACACCAAGGCATTATAAGCAGAGGTATTTTTACCTGTTTTAGGAAATGCCATATATCGCACTGTAATACCCAATTGATTAGTTTTATCAATATGGGAGTGAAATTTTTGACAATAGCTACACTCTATATCAGTAAAAACGGTAACGCTATAGTGAGGTTTTATGCTAAGAGCGGACGCATAAATAATCATATTAGATTCACCAAATTTTTCTAAAGCTTGCATCAATGCTTTTCTACGCGCAAGTTCGGTAATATTGGTTTTGCCATCTTGTAAGTCTAAAACATCTCCTGAAAAAGCATAGCGGCCATCACTGGTGACATACATTACCACCGGCCCTGCCGTAACTTGATATAAATTAGCAATAGAAGTAGCTTCTAGCGTATCTACTTTTAAGCTAGGTAAACTTTTAGTAAAGTTTTTAGTAATTTTTTCTTTGATCTCAGGAGCAATTAAGGCAGGTGTGGAAGCATGAGCAAAAATTGAATTTTGTAAAAACAGAATAACTAGAAAAAAACTCCATTTAAAAACAGTCATTTTATTAATCCTTAATATAGTAAAGTTGGTATTAAGCAATAATCCTTAATACCAACTTTTGACAAGAGATTACTGGCTATCGCTGACTATTTTAGCTGCTGCTTTGGCTGCTAATTTATGAGTTTTACCCAAATCTTCTGTAATTCTGGCAGCACGGCCTTTAAGATTACGCAAGTATCCTAATTTAGCTTGACGCACCTTACCATGTCGCTTTACCGTGATTTTATCGATAACAGGGCTATGAGTTTGGAAAGTTCTTTCCACACCTTCCCCATGAGATATTTTACGCACCACAAATGCAGAGTTTAATCCACGACTTTTGATACCCATCACAACGCCTTCAAAATCCTGTAACCGCTCTCTTGTCCCTTCGGTTACTTTTAACGATACGACGATCGTATCCCCGGGATAAAACGTTGGAATATTGGTCTTCAATTGTTCGTTCTCAATTGATTGTATTATAGTGCTCATGTATTTTCTCCTAGTCCTTCAATTAAATCAGATCGATATTTTTTTGTTAATTCTAAAGCGGCTTTTAGTCGCCACGCAGCAATCATTTTATGATTCCCACTTAATAATATTTCTGGTACTGCCTGATTTTGCCAGATTTCTGGGCGTGTATAATGCGGGCAATCGAGTTGTGTCGTTATACTAAAAGAATCCTGAACGCTCGACAAAGCGTGTCCTAAAGCGCCTGGTTGTAAACGCGTAACCGCATCAATCAACACCATCGCCGGTAATTCTCCCCCACTTAAAACATAATCTCCTATGGAGATCATCTCATCGACTTGGGTATCGATAAATCGTTGATCAATCCCTTCATAACGCCCCGAAATTAAAATTAATTCCGATTCTACTGCTAAAGCACGCACTTTTGCTTGCGTTAATTTTTTGCCAGCAGGAGATAAATAAATTACTTTTATTTTTTTCTCCCCTCCTGAAAGGGCTTTAGTTAATTTCAAACTTTCTAATGCTTGAAATAAAATGTCTGGCTTCATTACCATACCGGGACCGCCCCCATAGGGCCTATCATCTACTGTATTATGTTTATCTACAGCAAAATCTCTAGGATTTGAAAAGTCTAAGCTTATCAACTTATTCTTTTTTGCCCGAGCCGTTATGCCATATTCAGTAAGGCTACTAAACATTTCTGGAAATAAGGTAACGATACCAAACCACATACTTGATTACAACTCAGGATCCCAATCAACCGTAATTTTTTTAGCCTCTACATCAATATTAGTGACAAAATCAGGCTCAATAAATGGGATGTGTCGCTCTTGGGTGGCCGAATTGACCACCATATTAGTATGGCCCGCATTACTATATAAGTAGCTTACCTGACCTAGAACAACACCTAAGGTGGTTTCAACCGTTAACCCTTCTAAATCATTCCAGTAATATTCTCCTTCGGGCAATGCAGGTAATTGATTACGATCAATTACAATTTCACATCCTGTGAGTAATTGAGCAGCATCTCTATCTGAGATACCCTCTAATTTTGCCACTATACCTTGAGCATGCACTCTACCTTTTTCTAAGGTAGTGCACCTCAACTCACTGTTTTCGTTTTTACGTATTTTCCATTGCTGATAGGTCAATATATCTTCAACAGGATTACTATAACTTTGAATATGATTATACCCTGCAATACCATAAGGCGCGCCGATTCTGCCTAAAACAATATACTTAGGCTGCTGAGACATCAGCTTTGGCTTCATCCCAACTTTTTACTAAAGTCAAAACACGCTGCGATAATTGAGCTCCTTGACTTACCCAATGCGCAATTCTCTCACGCTTTAATAAGACTTTTTCTTCTTTACCTTTGGCAACTGGATTAAAAAATCCTATTCTTTCGATAAAACGTCCATCACGAGGACAACGTTGATCCGCAACAACCACGTGGTAAAAAGGTCGCTTTTTAGCTCCAGAACGCGCTAAGCGAATGATCACCATAATATTTTCTCCTAAAGATATCAAACTATATAATGAATTAAAGATAAGCATTCTACGCGAATTTAATCCATTTTGGAATCATTTTTCAGATCATTTACCCAAATTGTCCAGGGAACTTTCCTTGAATGCCCCTCATCAGATTTGCCATGCCTCCTTGGCCCATTTTGCTCATCATTTTTTGCATCATATCGTACTGCTTGAGCACTTTATTGACATCTGAAAGCGTCTTCCCTGATCCTTTAGCAATTCTAGCTTTGCGTGACCCATTGATTATTAAAGGTTTTTTTCTTTCTAATAAGGTCATAGAATTAATAATAATTAAAGTCTGATCCATCATACCATCTGGTGCTTTGTCTTTAACGGCTTTGGCCATGCCCCCCATACCTGGCAGCTTAGTCATTAAGCCCATCATCCCACCCATATTTTGAATTTGGATAAGTTGCTTACGAAAGTCTTCTAAATCAAATCCTTTGCCTTTTTGTAATTTTTTCTCTAAACGAGCGGCTTCTTCCTTATCCACTTTACGTTCTAGCTCTTCTACAAGCGATAATATATCTCCCATGCCTAAAATACGAGAAGCCATCCTTTGAGGATGAAAAGGTTCTAAAGCCTCAATTTTTTCACCCATGCCAATAAATTTAATGGGCGTGCCTGTAATCTGACGAATAGATAAAATAGCACCGCCTCTGGCATCCCCATCTAATTTAGTCACAATTACCCCGGTCAAAGGTAAAACATCATGAAATACTTTAGCCGTATTAGCAGCATCTTGACCGGTCATTCCATCTACTACAAACAACGTTTCTATAGGATTTAATACTTGCTCAAGCGCTTTGACTTCATGCATCATTTCATCATCAATATGCAGTCGTCCTGCGGTATCTACAATAAGCACATCCATATGTTGTTCTTTTGCTGCTTTTAAAGCAGCTTCTACGATAGCTACAGGTTTGGTAAGCCTTGTTTGATCAAAATCAAAAAAAGTGACTTCTTTTCCTAATTGCGCAGCTAAAATCTTTAATTGATCAAAAGCCGCGGGTCTATAAGTGTCCGCACTTACCATCATCACGGATTTTTTTTGTCGCTCGTTTAGGAACTTAGCTAGCTTTGCAGAGCTGGTTGTCTTGCCAGATCCTTGTAAACCCGCCATTAAAATCACCGCCGGTGGCTGTGCTTTGAGATTTAATTCAGAACACGTTTCACCCATCATGCTAATTAATTTGTCATTTACAATTTTAATGAGGGCCTGCGCAGGATTAAGTTCTTTAGCTACTACAACTCCGGAAGCTTCTTCTTTTAATTCTTTTAAAAATACTTTAACTACGGGATACGCCACATCAGCATCTAATAAAGATTTTTTGACCTCTTTTAAAGTCTCATTCATATTGGCATCGGTGAGCTTTCCTTTACCAATAATATTTTTAAAAGCCTTATTTAAGCGCTCTGTCAAACTTTCAAACATAAGATCCTCTGATAATGGTATGATTTCGAAGTGTAAATTTTACTTATTATCTTACAAAGGCTTTAAAATAACAAACTAGCATTGATAAATACACTGTGACACAATGAAATATTTATAATCCCAAGCAAGGTGCCAGCTTGCTTACTTTTTATTGTGAAGCCACACTTAAGGATAGCACATGCTTATTTTAGTCATTACTTTAATTTTTCTATTAGGCGTTATTGCTTTTTTTTCTGCCGGTGAAACCAGCATGACCATGCTCAACCCTTACCGTTTGAGGCACTTAAGCAAAACCAACAAATCAGCACATCGTGCGAGCCAACTTTTAAAGCGCCCTGACAGATTATTAGGCCTTATTTTGTTTGGTGCTACCTTTACAATGATCTTAACCGCCAATGTATTTAGCGATATTATGCTACATTTTCATTTGGGTGCCTTCTGGTCTTTTATTTGGGAAACCGTCATACTCACGGTGCTCATTTTAATTTTCAGTGAAGTCTGTCCCAAAACTGTAGCCGCTATCTATCCTGAAAAAATTGCATTTCGGGTGGCTATCATTTTTCAATTTTTATTATTTATTTTTTATCCTTTTATTTGGGTTATTAACAAAATCTCTAACGGAGTTTTGCAGATTTTTGGCATACCCATACATAAAAAAACTGCACATCAACTCACCCGAGAAGAATTAAAAACGGTGGTATATGAAACTTCCGATCGCATCCCAGATACCCATCGGCAAATGCTCATGGGCATTTTAAACTTAGAAGATATCGAAGTAGATGAAATAATGATCCCTCGTAATGATATCATTGGCTTGGATTTAAACAATAATTGGAATGAAATCGTAGGCCAGCTGGCCAATACTCAACACACTTTACTCCCCGTGTACAAAGATGATTTAGATGAACTGATTGGCATTTTACATACGCGAAATGCACTCAATTTAATGGCTGATCAGTTATTTTCTATGGACAGTTTACTTGCAGCCTTAGAAACGCCTTATTTTGTACCCGCAGGCACTCCTTTAATGACCCAGCTTTTAAAGTTTAAACAAAATAAACGACGATTAGCCTTAGTGGTGAGTGAGTATGGCGAAATTCAGGGGCTTATCACATTAGAAGATATTTTAGAAGAAGTTATTGGTGAATTCACAACGGATATGGCCACCACCAGTAAAGAGGTGCATCCCCAAGAAGATGGCAGTAGCATTGTAGATGGCAGTATCACGATACGCGATCTTAATCGCGCCATGCAGTTGCATTTACCGATGGAAGGCGCAACCACTTTAAGTGGTTTGATTATCGATAAGCTTCAAACTATTCCAGAAATAGGGACCTGCTGCTTAATTGAAAATACGCCGCTTGAAGTTATACAGGTTTTTGAAAATCGTATTAAAACCGTTCGAGTATCTCCTCCTTTAATTAAAAATGAAAAGCTCACCATACAGGAAGACTAATTATGGCCCGTGTAGAGAATAAAATAGCATTGATTACTGGTGGCAGTCAGGGTATAGGAGCCCAAACTGCGCGATTATTAGTTCGTGAAGGGGCTATTGTTATTATTACTGATATTCTAGATGATCTAGGTAAACAGCTGGCTAGTGAGCTAGGTCATAATGCTTTTTATTATCATTTAGACGCTAGCTCTGAACAAAACTGGCAACAGGTAATTGGGGAGATTAAAAATAAACATACTAAACTCGATATTTTATTTAATAATGCGGGAATTATAGGCTTAGATCCCAAGTTTGGCCCACAAGATCCTGAGTATGCTTCCCTTGATAGTTGGCGTCATATTCATACTATTAATTTAGAGAGTGTATTTTTAGGGTGTCAATATGGGATCAGGTTAATGAAAACAGACGGGGGCTCTATTATTAATATGTCTTCTCGATCCGGTATGGTCGGGGTTCCGAGCACCGCTGCTTATGCTTCTAGTAAAGCCGCTATTCGTAATCATAGCAAAACCGTTGCATTATATTGTGCGCAAAAAAATTATCGTATTCGTTGTAACTCTATTCACCCTGCTGCTATTTTAACCCCATTATGGGATGCCATGCTAGGCACCAATCCCCATACACGGGCAGAGAATATGAACAAAATTGCCGCAGGGATCCCATTAGGCCATATGGGGGATACAATGGATGTAGCTTATGCTGTACTTTATTTAGGATCAGATGAATCCAAATTCATCACAGGCGCAGAACTCACAATAGATGGTGGTATTTTAGCAGGCAGTAGTGCTTCACCTGAGAGAAAAAGCTAAATTTTATCCTCTATATTCTCATTTCAAAAATTGGAGGCACTACTATGGAGCACACTCAACCTATTGAAGTGGTTAGTTATAACCTTAATTGGCCAGTTTTATTTGAGCTAGAAGCCGCAAAAATTAAAGAAACTTTAGGGGATAACTGTCTTGCCATTCATCATATTGGCTCAACTGCTGTACCCGGATTAGCAGCAAAACCTGTCATTGATATGATCCCGGTGGTTCAAGATATTATGCTAGTCGATAAGGCTACTTCTACAATGCAAGCGCTAGGATTGGAAGCAAAAGACGAATATGGCATACTTTTTAGGCGCTATTTTCGAAAAGAAAATGCGAATATTCATGTGTATGAACAGGGCAGTGGTGAAATTGATCGTTGCCTTAAATTTCGAGATTGGATGCGCACCCATCCAGCCGACCGCCAAGCCTATGCCCAATTAAAAAATACATTAGCTCAAAAATTTCCAAATGATATATATGGCTATTGTTCTGGAAAAGATGCTTTTGTGGCAGCCATTGATGAAAAAACTGGTGTTTCAGGCATACGCGTTGTCAAGGCTTTAACGCCGGGGGAATGGAGTTTTGCAAAAAAAGCCAATGTAAATCTAAATTCTGATCTAATAGAAAATCTAGATCATCTTCATTTGATTTTATATCAAGGCAGTAACATTGTTGGCTACACGCATATTGAACTTTTACCCGCACAAAGACAAGCAATATTTCATAATGTATTTATCGAAAAAAACTATCTTGATAGTAAAGAGCCATTTTTAACTTTATGCAAAAAATGGCTAAAAAGCCAAGGGTATAATAATTTCAAACAAATGGCATGATATAAAAATGCAACCAAAACAAGCTGTCATTATCCTAATATATGAAACATCCGCTTCGGGAAAAACTACTATTTACCAAAATTTACAAAAATTAATTAATCCTATGCAAATAGATAGCACTGATTCTGCGTTTAAAAGACTGGAGCTAAATGATTTTAATCACATTCTTCAATATATTTCTGCAAACAACGATCAATTCTCTCATTTATCGCAAGTACAAGATATATTTATAGCCTTTTGGCCGCGACCATTCCGAAGCATCATTCGGAATGGTCTTTAAAAAAACTTTGGAAATAACAGATCATATTGTAAGCCATTCGGATAATACCTGTTTTCATTTGAAAAAGCGATCGTTGCACACTAAACATCGATCTCGTATGCTTTTTAGCCACACTAGATTGCTCGATTTCAGAGGTTCCATAACTTTGATACACTAATCGTGGATTTTCAACGCCTGTAAAAGTTAGCCCAAATTCCCACCCACGTGTAAAATAATGATCAATTGGCATTTTAATCGGTAATGATTTTTCTAATAGCTTCAGCGCTGCTTTTCGATTAATCATATAAGAACCGGTATGGGTTACATTGGTTAAATACACCACTAATTTTTGATTATCTTGTAATGCTTTGATAGTAAGCGGGACGCTTCGATGATAGCTTTCAAAGTTATTAATATCCCAATATTGATGATTATCCACTAATTCATTAATAATTGGCTTTAATTTTTTCGGATCAAAACTCACATCATCTTCAAAAATAATGGCATATTCAAAATTAGATTTTAAAAAAGTCTCCCAAGCCTTAATATGGCTCAAAGAACATCCAACCGTTCCTTTTTTAGGAGCCCCATTTAAAAAACGACGATAGGCATCAAAGTCTACGAGCGATTTAAGCTCTAGATCGGATAATACATTCCCCTCTACTGCTGAAATTCTTTGCACTGGGATCCCTAAATTATATACATTTTGCTTTACATACTCATATCGTTCTTTAGAACGATCTAAATTAATAATATACGCTCCAACCCCTTTGGGAGGCTCTGTTGTTATAGAAGAGCTTATCGCTTGATTTTTAGAATTTAAAACGAAATACCCTGTGGGATAAATCAAGAATAGTATAACTAGAAGCACAACTAAAATTGTGACCCTAACCCTTAAATTTTTATACTGCATATCTTTACTCACTTAATTAAACTGAAATTTTACAACCTGAATTCTATCAGATTACTATTTTTTATTTGATTTTTTGATTCATTTTCAAAGAAACTAACCAGGTAGATAACTTTTTGACTGTTTATACAGTATTAGATTTAAAAAAAATTAACTACACTGAACTACAATTCACTAAACTATAAGGACCATAGTAGCAATGACAACAACTAAAACTCAGAAAGCAAACTTAAATGATTATGAGATACCACCGCCCTCTAACAATTACGCTAACAGCCTAGAAAAGAATTCTATTTTGGAAAACAGTCCTGCAATGGAGTACGGCATGTATAATAATGAGTTTATTATTGGAGGATCTGGGGATGATCATCTCTACGGTGGTAATGGAAATGATTTTCTTATTGGAAATGCAGGAAAAGATGTATTAGAAGGCGGATCCAATAACGGATATTTTATTATTGATGAGCAAAATCATTTATATGTTTTTAGAGGGGATCATCTGTGGGGTGGCCATACTGAAATATATACCGACTCCTTATATAATGTCATTTTTAGCAATCGACATGATGGTGAACAAAATACCTTTATATTTCGAAATGGCAATGGTGTGCAAACCATACATGATTATCAAGTAGGCACTGATCTTCCTATAGAGATCCATGGGTATGATGCCAATACTGTAGATTTTTTATATCAAGGCCATAATACATTTATCCAATTAGGTGACTCAGAAGGTATTCTTTGTTTAAATGCACATCTGCATACTGACCATATTAATTGGGTCACGCCTGAAGTAAAAATAAATATACTACCTGAGCCAGTTGTAGAATTAGTAGATGCATCCAACCAAAATGTACTCATAACTGGCAAAGTAACACTTAAAGAATACGATCAAGGCAATCCCCAAGTAGATAATGAATTACGTCTTTCTCTTGTAGGTCATCCGACTGTCGAACTTGATGGGCATCCTCTTTTCTTACATAATGATCTGCTTCAAGCTCTAACGCATCCTGATGCTTTATCTTTTACACTGTTGCAATCCAACCCAAAAAAAATAAAATTTACTTATGAATACAATGTTCCAGCACTAGATTTAGATTTTTTATCTGAAGCTCAAGAGTTAACTATACATTATCAACTTATGGCTTCTAATCAGTGTGCACATTCTGAGATAAAAAACTTAACTTTTACAATTATTGGTACCAATGATCTCCCTTTTATCACAGGTACTAAGACAGGCTTTGTTTCAGAAGATAACCCACTTAATGCACTTGCTCAGGTAAGGGGAGCACTTATAATCACTGATCTAGATGAAGGAGAAAGTTTTTTTCAACTTCCAATACAGAGCTTTGACTCTCACAATGAATGCACCTATACTCTAAAGACTGTGACACCTTTTGACACAGATTCAATACTTTTTCAACATAAAAATACTAGCATTTTCAAGGAGAACACAATGCCAAATTTGATTTTAGGTGATGGACCAACTGAAACTGAAATAGTCGGTACCTATGGTACGTTTAGTTTCAATGTAACAGGAGAGTGGAGTTACACACTTGATAATTCAGCCGGATCTGCGACTGATCAATTAAGACAAGATCAAGTTGTACACGACACTTTAACCGTTACAAGTTTTGATGCAACCACCACTGCCACAATCGATATCACAGTTACAGGTACCAATGACTTACCCGTTATTGGAGGAGAGGTTAGCGGTCAAATCACCGCAGGGGATGGCTCAACCGTAAATAGCATTTCTGGAACAGTCACTATTGCTGATCCTGATGCAGGTGAAAGCTCATTCCTTATTCAAGGTAATTTAATTGGAAATTATGGTATCTTTACCATGGATTTATCAACCAATGAATGGACTTATACCGTAAATGACTCTGTCGGTTCGGCGGTGAATCAATTAAGAGCAGGGGAAGTCGTTAATGATCAATTAAACTTAGGAAGCTTTGACGGTACGACACCGGTAACCATTGATGTATCCATCACTGGTGTGAATCATGTACCTGTACTAGGGGGTACCAACACAGGTGCAGTTAAGGAAGACAATGCACCTGATGCCGTTACACAGGCTGCTGGCGCTTTAACTATTTCAGATGCCAACCATGATGAAAGCTCATTTATTGTCCCTGAAAATCTAGTCGGTATCTATGGTAGCTGGACATTAGATACTGCTGGTAACTGGACGTACACACTAGATAATTCAACTGGATCTGCAACTGATCAATTAGCCGAAGGGGTAGTAGAGCACGACACGCTAACGGTCACGAGCTTTGATGGAAGTGCCTCTACCGTGATTGATATCACTGTAACAGGAACTAATGATGTACCTGTCATTGCAGGTGTAAATACTGGTGCCGTTGCAGAAGATCGTACACCAGATGCAGTCACGACTGCTGCTGGCGCACTTACCATTGATGATGCCGATAGTGGCGAAAGCGCTTTCCAAGTTCCTGCTGATTTAAACGGAGTCTATGGTGCTTGGACATTAGATACCGCTGGTAACTGGACCTATACCTTAGATAATTCAGCTGGATCACCGGCGGATGCCTTACAAGGTGGCGAACTAGCACATGACACCCTAACGGTCACTAGTTTTGATGGCAGTGCCTCTACTGTGATTGATATTACTGTAACGGGAACCAATGCTTTACCTGTGATTGCCGGCACCAATACTGGGTCGGTAGTAGAAGATAACACACCTGGTGCCATTACAACCGTTTCTGGTGCACTTACTATTGTGGATGCAAATCATGATGAGAGTTCATTCCAATTGCCTAGTATGGTGCTGTTAAGTGAAGTATTTTCTGATCAAGGCACTTCTAATACCCCTGACTTTAACTTCAGTCATTTCTCTCATGCGGTAGCAAATGTATCGGATCATCTAAGCGCACACGGTTTAGATCTTCATCCAACAGAGCAAGTACTATAATATGCTCTTCCCCGCCTTTAAAGGCGGGGATTTTTTTAAAATAAATTTGAAATCGCTTCTTGCAATGTAGACACTGCAACCACTTCAATATTTTTCATTATTCCCGAGCCTTTAGGGGCATTCCCCTTAGGAACAATAGCCCGTGTGAAACCATGCTTTTGGGCTTCTTTAATTCTTTCTTGACCACTTTGTACAGGCCTAATTTCACCGCCTAATCCAACCTCTCCAAATACGACTAATTTTGGATCTAAAGGTTTATTTTTAAAACTGGACAACACAGCAAAAAGAACCGCTAAATCTGATCCCGTTTCGGATATTTTTACGCCGCCTACTACATTTAAAAATATATCTAATTGATGAACAGATAACCCGCCGTGTCGATGCAGCACTGCTAAGAGCATCGCTAAACGATTAGGCTCAATGCCCACAGTGACCCGACGAGGATTTGCTAATGGCGAATCGTCTACTAAGGCTTGAACTTCTAATAAAATAGGACGAGAACCCTCCCAAGATACCATCACAACAGAACCTGCAACAGGCTCAGTATCTCTTGATAAAAGTAAGGCTGAGGGATTATTAATCCCCTTTAAACCTTTATCTGTCATTCCAAAAATACCCATCTCATTAATAGCACCAAAACGATTTTTAATAGCTCGAATAATCCGAAAACGACTGTCTTGTTGGCCTTCAAAATATAATACTGCATCCACCATATGCTCTAATACACGAGGTCCTGCTAACGTGCCATCTTTAGTGACATGCCCCACCAAATACACCGCAACCCCCGTTCTTTTTGAAAAACGAACTAACTGCGCTGCACTTTCTCTGACTTGAGAAACCGAACCAGGCGCTGCTTGTAATACTTCGGTATATAAAGTTTGAATGGAATCAATCACCATGACATCGGGTTTGTGCTTTTCAGCTAAAGAAATAATCCGTTCAACTCGCGTTTCTGCTAATAAATTTAAGTCGCTATCTGCTAAATCCAATCTTTTCGCCCTGAGACTAACCTGGGCAAGAGACTCTTCCCCCGTAACATACAACGTGCTATTTTCACCCTTTAAACTGGCTAAAGACTGCAATAAAACAGTAGACTTTCCAATCCCTGGATCGCCTCCTATAAGTACTACCATACCCGATACCAACCCCCCTCCTAACACTCTGTCTAGCTCCTCTAATCCTGTAGATACCCTCGGTGCTATTTCCGATACCACTTTATTTAAGGGGGTAATAAGCGCTTGGGTTTCCCCCGCATATCCACAAAAGCGCGAATTTACTTTTTCAGTGGTAATCGCTATTTCCGTAAAACTATTCCATGCCGTGCAATCATGACACTGTCCTATCCATTTAGGGCTAAGCGCACCACATTCATTACACGCATACGTTGATTTTGATATCGCCATAATTAGTCACACTCATTTTTTTACAGTATTCATATTAATTAAATTAAATTTTTCAAACATCGGCCGATAAACTCTATATGCAAATGAAAACTTATGAAATCTTAATTAATGCTACTCTTTTAACTACAGAGCCCTGTGCACAACTGTATGAGTTTGTGCTCAATCAAGATTTGATTATCATTGAATACATGGAGGTTCACTCTTTAGCCAATAATCAAGTCTCTCCAGTATGGGACCATACTGTATTAACTGGCATGCTCTTTGAACTGAATCATGTTCGCATTAATCCATACATTGATAATACGTATATTATTAATAAGCTCAGTGAAGCACTTGAACATATTGGGGTGAATATCAAACACGCGCCTCATTTGAATGATATTGCACAATGCTATAGACCCTTAGGAGAAATCATGGAAAACGTTCGATTTCATTTTAATGAAATAGGCCATTGTATTTTCTTATGCCCTCATGCCAAACTCAGGCTCGTTCCCAAAGAGCCTACAACCGCGTATCGCCCGCGTCTATAATTTACTAGTATGCTGCTCACCTTTTTTTCTATACTCCGATGGATCATTGGATGGCTTGATTTACTGCTCGCCACTAGCATTGTGTATCCTCTGTCTTATCTTCCTCCCCATTTTACCCGATTTTATTTGCAGCCGCTATATCAATATTGGGCCTCCAGCTTTGTAAGAGCGTTAGGTGTACAACTTAAACTCCATCAAAAAAATAGTCACGCGCTACCAAAACAAATGATTTTGATTGCTAATCATCCTTCTGTTTTTGAAGATATTGGAATGAGCGCGTTATTTCCTGTACGCTATTTGGCTAAAAGTGCAGTCAAAAATTGGTGGATTGTTGGAAAAATTAGCCAGGCTACCGGCACTTTTTATGTCAATAGAGAAGATAAAATAGATAGACAGCGATCCTTTGAAGCATTAGTGCAAGCTCTGAAAGAAGGAGATAGTATTGGTTTATACCCAGAAGGAGGCTGCAAGGGTCGGCGTATTTATCTACCGTTTCGATATGGGGTATTTGAATTATCCATGCAATCAAAGATCCCTATCGTGCCGGTTTTTTTACATTACGAATCCCAAGTGGATTTTGAATGGCAAAATGAACACCTTCTATATAAACTCTGGCAAATTATGCGCTCTCAAAATAGAACTGCTCATTATTATATATATGATGCTATTGATCCAACGCAATTTGAATCTAAAGAAGCATTTTGCACTTATGTGCAAAACTGCTATTTAGAATGGCAAAAACGATATCTTGATTGAAACCTTAAAATTTTAAACTATCACTTTAGACTATCACTTTAAACGAGGCGGTTTTTTCGCTTCATCCTCTTGTCGCCCGAAAAGCGAACCTATGGCGCCAACGGCCCCCTTTTTAAAAAGAGCTTGCAAGGATGCAAAATAACCAGGCGCTAGTATGCGAGTAGTAATATCTATATTGGGGGCTCCTAAAGCCTGAGAAGCAGTTTGATTTAAATAATTTGGAATACCCTCACTCAAAGAAAGACCCATTGCGCTGCCTGCTGCTGTACATGCTTGCAAAAGCTCGGCGTTATCAGCATGCACCATGACACCCTCACCCTGGATTTCACCATTTAATAAATGTTCTTCTTCAGCAATCAATACGCATTGCATAATTTGAACCATTAAATCTCTTACTTCACGCTGCTTTGCTTGTGCTGAAGAGGTGGTAAACAACTTCACTAATTCGGTGCGCGTTGCATTATGCACTAAAAACTTTGCAATATCGGGCGCTGCTAAGATGAGTGCACCACCGGCAGAAGCAGCAGGGCCTGCACTCATCAAAATAGCACCTTGTGCACCAAGTCCTATAAGGCGCATATTAGGTTCGTTTATATTTAATTTTTCACTCAACTGCGTTAATAATGAGTTCATTTTAACAGTAATTTCTTTATTATACAGTTTTGCAACGCTCACGACATTGCCTCCCACCCCCGCTGCTTCAAGTGCACCTTGCACAACAATCCCGGTGCACAGCTTATGAATAACATCGTCTGAAAAATTTTTAGCTTGCTGTTGCGCTACAGCCCCACTTTGATCCGCAGAGCTTAAGATGAATGTATTAATAACAGCATTCACCATACTATTAGAGACCGACTCTAAATTCTCTTGTGTTGCCATTGCTCTTAAATAAGCCTGGCTATAAGGCTGAATGGCTTTATTGATTGTTTGATATTGTGCTATAAGCTCAAAACTATCCAGTTGCGCACCTAAGTTTGCTATCATACCTGGGATCTGTCTCCAATCCATTCCAGGTAGCGCCCACCATTGTTGCAAATTTTGGCTAGCAGGTCCTGCAAGTGCTGCACTTTGTATACGTTCTACCGCACCTTGTATAGAAGCTTTTTCTTGATTCAAAAATTCATATTGCTTTTTTAAAACTTCTATATTGTTTTTCATAAGATTTAAAGCATACATTAAAGGTATAAAATCAACGCTTTGATTCTTGATCAATAGATCACGTGCTTTAACATGTGTTTCTTTTTTGAGCCCTACAATGGTAGTTAATATCGCTAAACCTGAGAAATCAATGGAATTTAAAACTTCTGCTGGTAACGCATTCGCTATGGTAGTCATGTTTTCATTTAAACCACTTACACTTTCTTGTATTATCGCTAGGCTATGGCACCCTTGGGTTACTACCCTGATTTCTGCAGTGACATCCTGTGCACCAAACAATGATTGATACGTTTTGCTTCCTATATTGCCTGCTATATGTCCTATGCCAAAGCTAAGCCCAGCAACAGCTACTACCGGGGCTGCAGCTGTTGCGCCGAAGAACCCCAGCACGGCAGTCCCTACTGTGGCTGCCAACGGCACTGCAGCTTTGAGTCCCGCGTAATAGGCAGCATCACTTCCCGCTGAGCGTAAATCTGGATCAGGAGCGACGTAAGAAACAATGCTGCTCGTGGCACTGCCTACAGAGGAAGTAATATAAGTACCAGCACCATAAGTAGAAGAAGCAACATAGCTGCCTGCCTCTGCTACGCTGGAAGCGGCCCCATAAATAGAAGAAGTCGCATAACTCCAGATAGAGGAGGAGCTGCTGGATTCGGGGGAATCTGGTTGTGCTTTGGTTTCAAGAGGTTCTTGCGTGTGAATAGTGACTTTGTTATCTGGACCTGGCATAAGTATACCTCATTACAATTATATTGAGTGATCTATATAACTATAATGAGGTAAGTTTACAATAATGTCAAGTTTTAAAGATAACTAATTGCAATATCTGTGTCCACGAAGACGATTTAAAAAACCCTTTTCCCTGACCTCGTCGATATTATTATATCTATCCCTCCTTAAACAGAACGCCCACATAAGATGTGGCCTTACATGCACACACATAAAATCTACCATACCATTTATTTTTTCAGTAGCACTTTGAGGATACATTATCTCCGAGGCAATTTTACCTTTTATCCCCATATTATTGCCGAATGCATTTAACGCTTCTGGTAATTGGTCCTTAATTTGTATCCCAATTTGTGTTCCCACATTTTTCGCATTCGCTAATTGTGGCTCAGCAGATATGAGTGTGCCTGGAATAAGCCGTTCCACTACGCCTATTGGAGGCTTGATTTGCGGAGGTGGAGTGATACATAATTTAATAATCGCAGATAAAGCACCTTCAATATCACCAATCATTGTCTTAGAGCGTTCTTTATCAAGAGTATGGCGCAAGCACACGTCGGAAGTAGCCTGAGTAAAATGTTTTAAAAGGTGAGGCAAAGTCACAGCAGCTGCTGCTAATCCTACCCCCACTGTGCTCGCAGCAGGTGCAACACCTAACAAAGCGACACCGTTAAACGCACCCACACTGTATAATGCAACACATTTCCCTGCTTTACCCAGATCATTGTTAAACTGTTTTCGCGCTTCTTTCTCATCTTCTTTTTCTTGCCAAGCTTCTGCAACAACACCTGTGACCTTCGCATCTAACTGCGTTAAAATCACTTGAATATTTACAAGAATCGTCTGCTTAATAGGGGCATCAAACACAGCCATTGCGTTTACTGCATTCTCAGGAGTAATGCCCACACTAGCCCCTCCATTCAGCAAAGCAGCTGGAGCACTGCCAGCGACAAGAGCGCTCATTGGTCCAACCACACTATTGTAAACTGCCGAATTTAAGCAGGTATTTATCAAGGTATCTGTACAAATCTGAGCCGCTTTACCAGATTGCTGTTTAGCCTGATGAATTCCAATATTCACCGTTGCACAGACTAATTGTTTCGCTAAACAGTTAGGATCTATAACCTCCAACATTCCCTCACGTCCAGCGTTTATATACGGCATCATTTCTGCTTGCTTTTGACTACAAACCTTAACCATTTGCTCACATAAAAACATCGCATCTGCAATACATTGTGGAGTCTCGCTTGGTTGTGACCACCATTCTTTAAACTCGCTCGCAGCCGGGCCCTTGCTTACTGCATCTCGAACCTTTTCCAATGCAGGCTTGACTTTAATAAAAACAGCAGAATGTTCTTCAAATTTTTGTATAACCTGACTTAATTTCTGATAAGCCTCATACATATGATATACACTCTTAGCATCTTGTAGCGATCGCAAACCAGGCACTTTTAATGTGTCTATGGCTTTAGTAATTCTTACCTGATATTGACCTTGTGTTTGATACTGTCGCACTGAGACAGCCTGAGCGGGCACATTAAATATGGCTTTAAGTATTGCAGTACTCTTGTCTCCAACAGATAGTTGCTCGAATAGCATTCCCAAAGGTGTCTTACGTACACACTCAGCCATTATCGGGGAGACGACTTGCTCCATAAAGTCTACGGGTATAGCATTAACGATATGATTAAGACCGTCAAATAATAGCTTAACATCATCAGGTAAAGCCCTGACAGTGTCTATCAGCTTTTGGCTCAATTCATATTCGTCTTGTAATTCTACATCACCCACAACATGCTGATACGCAACTGCAGCTGTTTGAGCGGCGACACAAGAGGACCCTTGATTTGCTACATAACCGCCGAATGTCCAGGCGGCAGATGCGACGTCAACATGGTAACCAGTACGGTCACTTGTTCGTGTGAATATACGACCTTGAGTTTCTAGGCTAGTGCTAAATAGCGAAATGTTCGTATTCCCATACGTGCAGACTAGAGAATATACGGTTTTGCTCATTTCTGTTGTCAGCGGTACGCCCAAATTAACAGCCGCACCATAAGTAAATTTAAGTGGATTAGCAACTGTAGCAAACATACTCTGATAAACACGCTCGAGCAAAGTCGACGAGGATAGAACTGCTGTCTGGGACACTAACGCTGCTGAAAGCGCCTCAACAGGGGGCTCTTTGTATTCTAATGCCAGTATTTCAGACGCTGCATCCGATTTTGGGTCTTCATATTCTAATTCCGGTATTGGGTCTTCATCCGGTATTGGGTCTTCATCCGGTATTGGGTCTTCATATTCTAATTCCGGTATTGGGTCTTCATCCGGTATTGGGTCTTCATATTCTAATTCCGGTATTTTAAACTCTGCATCCGATTTTGATTCTAGTTCTGGTACATTTAGCATGATAAAGCGACCTCTCATAATAATTACTACAAGGCGCTATTATAGGCTATCTGACTAAAAAAATCAAGTTCTTTACATTATTTTTTTCATGCGATACTACACCTAATTTACACGACCTGCCCGGCGGCCCAACCAGATGACCAAGCCCATTGAAAGTTATATCCGCCTAACCACCCGCTTACATCCAATACTTCACCTATAAAATATAATCCAGGCAGATTTTTCACTTCCATCGTTTTAGAGGATAAAGCATCGCAATCGACTCCGCCTAAGGTGACTTCTGCCGTACGATATCCTTCAGTTCCAGCTGGTTTGACATGCCATTGGTGAAATAAACGTGCAATATCTTCAAATTGAGCATAGGAAAAAAGAGATAATTTTTGATCAGACTCTGCCTGATAGCGCTCACTCAAAATCGCACCCGCTACTTTTTTATTAATATAATGCGATAAACACGTTTTTAAACTTTGAGTAGGAGATTGTTTTTGAGCTAATTTTAAAACTGCTCCTAATTCACAATTGGGTAATAAATTAATAATTAAGGGAGCACTGGAGGACCAATAACTAGAAATTTGTAAAATAGCTGGACCACTTAATCCTCTGTGCGTAAACAATATATTGTCTTTAAAACTATATCCTTGTGCCTGCACGATACTTTCATTAGAAATACCGGATAAAACAGAAAATCTTTCTTTATCTTTTAGATCTAATGTAAAAGGCACCAAACCTGCTCGAGTAGGCCATACCGGGATCCCAAATTGCTGCGCTACTTTATACCCAAAAGGAGAGGCTCCCATCGTGGGAATAGAGAGTCCCCCCGTTGCAATCACTAAAGAGTGTGCTATAAAACAATCCTCTTGCGTTTGAATAATAAAATGGTCGCCTTCTTGTATAATCTCTTCCACTTCGGTGTTTAATTGAAGTATTACGCCGGCATTTTGGCATTCCAATAAAAGCATATTAACAATATCTTTAGACTGATTATCACAAAATAATTGACCCTGTGTTTTTTCATGAAATGCAATACCATGCCGTTTTACCAATTCTAAAAAATCCCATTGCGTATACCGACTTAAAGCTGACTTACAAAAATGAGGATTATGCGAAGTATAATTATGGGGGGTAGCTCCTAAATTGGTAAAATTACAGCGACCCCCTCCAGACATTAAAATCTTTTTACCCGGTTTATTGGCATGATCTAAAACCATGACCCTGCGATGACGCTTACCCGCCTCTATGGCGCACATCAATCCTGCTGCACCTGCGCCTATAATTAAAACATCAATATTCTTCTTTCTAACTAACATAATATAATTCAGTTACTTTTGCACAAGTGTTAAGTTCTTGCGATAATACCCTAAGATCCTCTATAAAAAAACTAATTGCAAAATAATTCAATCAGATGACTAAAGATTACGCTAAAAACCGATCCAAATTAACTCAAAAGCGTTATAATCGCTATAAAACTAACCTGCAAGGCTCTACAGGCTTACCCAGCTGGGCCTGGATGGTGTTAGGGCTCATTTTTGGGGTGGCACTGTCTAGCTTTATCTTTTGGAAATGCAATCACTCTAAAAATAAGACCATGCTGCCCCCTGTAGAACACAAAACAATACAAGCAGTAAAACCTAATATAATAAAACCTAAAGCTATTAAAAATACAAAATACATGCAATCCTCTGAAGTGGATAAAAAGAAAAAAGAAAAGCATACCGTCAATATGAGTGATTTAAAAGATCTCCGAGCATTAGATGCGTATAAAAAGCAAAATATCCCCGCTGAATCACGATTTGATTTTTATACTCTATTACCTACGATTAATGTGGATACCGTGCATACTGAAAGTGCCCACACTACTAAAAACAATGCATTACCTTATATTTTACAAGCAGGCTCTTTTAAAACACAAGAACAGGCTGATGAGCTTAAAGCTATCTTAGCCCTTCAAGGATTAGAAGCGCGTATTCAAACCGTTACCATTAATGCAGCTGAGTCGTGGTATCGCGTTTATATTGGCCCCTTTCCTACCAAAGCAGATGCCTTGAACGTACAGCAAAGTCTAGAAAACGGATCCCAAATAAGCCCTAATCGAAACCTCAACAGTGTTATTTTAAAAATGAGGGTCTAAAAATGTCCGATCAAACCCATTTTGGATTTGAAAAAATCCCACTTCGTGACAAACAAAAAAAAGTAGATGGCGTTTTTAACTCTGTAGCGAACCGATATGACCTCATGAATGATTTACTGTCTTTAGGCACACATCGTTTATGGAAGAAAAAAGCAATAGAAAATGCACAGTTAAAACCTGGACACACGGTCTTAGATCTAGCAGGCGGCACGGGAGATATGGCTGCACTTATCGCGCCAAAGGTAGGAAAAACAGGCCATATTATGTTAGCGGACATTAATAATGCCATGCTCACTTTAGGTCGAAGTCGACTTATAAATAAAGGCTTATTTAAAAATGTAACCTTTATTCAAGCCAATGGAGAACAGCTCCCCTTTAATAATAACGCTTTTGATAGGATCACGCTGGCATTTGGAATACGCAATTTTCCAGATAAAGCAAAAGCACTCGCCGATTTATACCGTATTTTAAAACCAGGCGGAATATTAATCATTTTAGAATTTACAACGCCAACGCTTCCCGGTTTTACGCAACTGTATGACACCTATTCATTTAAAGTACTCCCCTTTATTGGTCAAATCGTCACACAAGACGCTGCCAGCTATGAATATCTTGCGCAAAGCATCCGTATGCATCCAAATCCAGAAGCATTTAAAATGCTCATTACTCAAGCGGGTTTTGATCAATGCTATTTTCAAACTTTATCTTTAGGTATTGTTGCAATCCATTATGCCTATAAATATTAATTTGTTAATTCATATTCTGAAAATACTAGATCCTCAAGTATTTATTCCTTTAAATAATTATGTCGGTAAAACAGGCGAAATACAGTGTAGTGATCTGGGTTATTCTCTTTTTTTTAAAATTAACCCTGAGCATATAGTCATTCAAAATACTATTGAAAATCCAGACGTGATGGTATCTGGAAAAACAATCGATCTGATTGCATTGTTATTATCTTCTTCGAAAACTTCTGCGTCTGTTTTTATAAAAAATAACATATGCGTGAAGGGAGACATTGCTATTTTAACTGCACTTCATAAAGCTATGCAACAAATAGATATCGATTTGGAAGGACATCTTGCAAAAATCACCGGAGATATGATTGCCTTTAATATTGGCAAAACACTTACCAATGCGCATCAATGGATTAAGACTCAAACACGCGCTCGCACACACGATCTCGCTCTTTTTTTACAAGAAGAAAAAAAAGTCTTACCCACGCAGTACGAATTAGAGGATTTCTACGAACAAGTAGATGCCCTTTTTGAAGCCACTGATCGACTAGAAAAACGTATCCACGAGCAGTTATATGGCCCTATTTAGATTGTTTTACATTCCTTTTATTTGTACAAAATATAATATCGATACGCTTTTATGGGCTAAACCTTGCAATCAATTTTTATCGCTTACTCTATTAAAGCTTTTTTTTCCCTGGCGTTGGTTTCAAAAAAACACTCACCCTACTCCCACTCAAATCAAAGAGGCACTCATTACATTAGGGCCTATTTTTATTAAATTCGGGCAAGTTTTATCGACCCGGTCGGATTTGTTTTCACCAGCCCTTATTGCCCAGCTCTCAAACCTTCAAGATCGTGTTCCTTGTTTTTCAACGCCAATCGCTATTGATATTATTGAAAACACTTTTAATCAACCCCTAGATACGCTTTTTAAGCGCTTTGAGTGCATTCCCTTGGCAGGGGCTTCTATAGCGCAAGTATATGGTGCCACACTGCACACGGGCGAGTCGGTTGTTATTAAAATTCTCAGACCCAATATTCACAAACAAATTAAAAAAGATATCCGGTTAATGCTGTTTTTTGCAAAAATATTAAGCAAAATACACTCATTACGACGCTATAAACCTCTTGAAATTGTTGAAGAATTTCAAAAAACACTAGAAAGTGAAGTCAATCTGATGCATGAAGCAGCCAATGCCTCTTTATTACGACGTCATTTTTTAAATTCTCCCATGCTCTATATTCCAAAAATTTATTGGGACTATGCTCGCCCCCATCTCATTGTAATGGAACGCATACACGGCATTGCTATTTCAGATATAGAAGCACTCAAAGCTTCTCATATCAATTTAAAAAAACTCGCACAGCGCGGGGTTGAAATATTTTGTACCCAAGTTTTTCAACACTCTTTTTTTCATGCCGATATGCATCCGGGGAATATTTTTGTGTGTCCAAAAAATCCACACAACCCACAATATATTGCCGTTGATTTTGGCATTATGGGTACGCTCAATACTGAAGATCAACACTATTTAGCGCAAAATTTTTTAGCTTTTTTTAAAAGAGATTATCGAAAAATTGCACAACTCCATATTCATGCTGGCTGGGTAAAAAAATCAACCCGCATCAATGAATTTGAAGCTGCCATTCGAACCGTATGTGAGCCCATCTTTGATAGGCCTCTTAAAGATATTTCTTTTGGGGCTTCTTTATTGGCTTTATTTCAAACTGCTCAGCGATTTGATATGCAAGTCCAGCCTCAGTTATTGTTACTCCAAAAAACATTACTGAGTATCGAAGGATTAGGCAAACAACTTTATCCTGATCTCAATCTCTTTGAAACTGTACAACCCTTTTTAGAACAGTGGATTAAAGCCCAAATGCCGCCTATAGAACGCTTCAATTTGTTTGTTGAACTGTTAAAAAAGCAGGCGCCACAATGGTTGGATAAAGTGCTACACTCAATTTAATCAGCCAAAAAGATTAACAGGGAAGATTAATCTATGTTATTTAAACAATATTTTGCAAAAAAACCACTCACTGAACTTGCAAATGAAGCCAAGCATTCCCATGATCTAGAACGCACCTTAAGTGCTTTTCAATTAGTATTATTAGGTATTGGGGCCATCGTGGGGGCCGGTATTTTTGTATATGTAGGTACTGGCGCAGCGCATGCTGGACCTGCTGTGATCTTATCTTTTGTACTTAGTGGGCTAGCTTGCGTATGTGCTGCGCTATGTTATGCTGAATTGGCTGCAGCTATACCCCTATCAGGCAGTGCGTATACTTATAGTTATGCTACCCTTGGAGAATTACCTGCCTGGATTATCGCAGGCTGTATGATTTTACATTACGTACTATCGGCTGCAGCGGTAGCAAGTGGATGGTCTGGCTATTTTGTAAGTTTTTTAGCCGGCTATGATATTATCCTGCCGCCTCAATGGGTCCATACTACAGGACACCTTATTCAACTCGAAGATGGTCAAACTACCAGGGCTATTCTCAATTTGCCCGTGTTAGTGATCGTCTCATTTTTAACGTTTGTTTTATTTTATGGCGCCAAAGCCTCAGCCATACTCAATACCTTCATCGTTATTATTAAACTTACGGTGCTGTTGGCTTTTATTTTGGTAGGTGCCATGTATATAGACCCCCAAAATTGGACCCCTTTTATTCCTAAAAACACGGGGACCTTTGGATCTTTTGGCGTATCTGGCATTGTTAGTGGATCAGCTGCTATTTTTTTAGCCTATATGGGCTTTGATGCTGTATCTACCGCAGCACAAGAAGCTAAAAATCCTCAACGAGATTTACCTATCGGTATTATTGGATCGCTGGCTATTACGACGTTATTGTATGTTTTAATTGCGGGTGTCTTAACCGGTCTTATCCACTATACAGAGCTGATTGACAGTACAGAGCCTTTAGCACGTGCTATTAATACACTCCATATGCCTTGGTTTTCTACTCTTATTAAATTAGGAGCAGTCACAGGGCTCACTTCTGTTATCTTAGTGTTATTCTATGCAGCAGTCCGGGTACTATATACCGTGACGCATAGCTCTATTACCTATAGCATTGGCTAAGTGCAGCGCTACGCATCATACGCCTCACATTTTGACCCTTGTGGTAGGCATACTTATCGCCTTATTAGGCTCAATAATCAATATTGCACATTTAGTGTCTCTTTCTGCCTTTGGTTCTTTAATTACGCTCATTATTGTGTGTATTAATCTCTTATATTTAAGATACTACTTTCCTTGTCTTCCACGCAGTTTTAGATGTCCGCTCGTGCCCTTTATACCCTTAATTGGTATTGCTCTCTTTTCTTTAATAATGGTTGGGCTTCCAACTATTATATTCGGATATGCAGCCATATGGATTATTTTAATTATAGGAATATACGTATTATATGGCCGCTCCCATAGCCACCTGCAAAAAGAACTTTCGTAATACCTTAATACAATGCTAAAATCAATTACCTCCAATGTGGGGTATCGATAGAATTATATTTTAGGAGTATTGAAAAATGAGTTACAGACGCTATTTTACGCGCAAACCTTTAACAGAGCTAGCCAATGATGCTAACAACTCCCATGATTTAGAGCGAACGCTCACCGCATTTCAATTAATTCTATTAGGTGTTGGGGCTATCGTAGGGGCAGGGATTTTTGTGCTAGTTGGCATAGGAGCCTCTCATGCTGGGCCTGCAGTCGTGCTCTCTTTTATGCTTGGAGCCGCTGCTTGTGCTTGTGCTGCGCTTTGCTATGCTGAACTCGCATCTGCTATTCCACTTTCTGGCAGTGCTTACAGTTACACCTATGCAACCTTAGGGGAACTTCCTGCTTGGATGATTTCAGGCTGCATCATATTAAGCTATGTGCTTTCTGGTGCAAGTGTAGCCAGCGGATGGTCTGGATACCTAGTAAGCCTGCTAGCTGGTTACGGCATAATGTTCCCTCCTGAATGGATACACGCCACGGGCGAAATTATCCAATATGCAGACGGATCAACCGGCACAGCCATTATGAACTTGCCGGCATTTTTGATCGTCATTTTCTTAGCCTCTATTGTGTTTCGTGGTGCAAATGCATCCGCAATGATGAATGCTATTATTGTGCTCGTCAAATTATCGGTACTATTCACTTTTATTGCTTTAGGCGCAATGCATATTAATCCTCCTAATTGGACCCCTTTCATCCCTGAAAATACAGGTACATTTGGTGTGTTTGGTATTTCAGGGATTATCAGTGGTGCCGCGGCAGTATTTTTAGCCTTTATGGGCTTTGATGCAGTTGCAACCGCAGCACAAGAAGCGAAAAATCCACAACGTGACCTTCCTATCGGTATTTTAGGCTCCCTAGGCATTAGTACGCTGTTTTATGTATTAGTAGCAGCAGTCCTTACAGGGTTAGTGCACTATTCTGAACTGATTGGCAGCGCAGAGCCTTTAGCGATTGCGGTTAAAACTATGCAAATGCCTTGGTTTTCTGTCGTTATTAAAATAGGGGCAGTAGTTGGATTATCTTCTGTTATTTTAGTGTTATTGTATGCTTCTGTTCGCGTTTTATATACCGTCACGCATGATGGCCTATTACCGATGATGCTTGCAAAATGCCATCCTAAATACCATACCCCCCATGTTTTAACGATCATTGTTAGCCTTATCGTTGCCTCGCTTGGCTCTATGGTTCAACTTGGTAACTTGGTATTTTTATCTAGTTTTGGGACCTTAGTAACTTATATGATCGTCTGTTTTAGTACGTTGTATATGCGTCGGAAGTTTCCTTTATTACCTCGAGGCTTTAGATGTCCTTGGGTGCCTATCGTACCCTTAATAGGGATAGCACTTTTTAGCGTTATTTTATACGGACTGCCTACTCATATTTTTGGCTATGCAGCCCTTTGGGTAGGATTTCTTTTAATCATTTATTTAGTATATGGTCGTTTCAATAGCCACTTACAAAAAGAAATAAATAAAGGTCAAGTGCATGAAAACACCCTTGCCGACTAAAGTGGATTGCTTATTTTGTGAAATGGCACGGGGAGCAATCCCCGTTGTCAAACTCTATTCAGATGAACATTGTTTTGTCATTCAAGACATTCGTCCAAAAGCACCCACTCATTTATTAGTGATCCCCTATCAGCATATTGATAATTTATTTCAAAGCCAAGCTACTGAAGAACCTTTATTAGGCCATATGCTCAATACTCTAAAAACCATTGCCATACAACAAGGCTTAAAAGAGGGCTTTAGAACGGTCATTAATTCCGGTACTTTATCAGGACAAGAAATCTTTCATTTACATATGCATGTATTAGGTGATACCAATCGGAGGTTAGCATGGGATTAGGCGGCATAAGTCCAGGTTCTTTATTGCTCATTTTTTTAATTATTGTGGTTTTATTTGGCACTAAAAAGCTCGCTAGCCTAGGAGAAGATTTAGGCAAAGCCTTCAAGGGCTTTAAAAAAGGCTTACAAGCAGATCAAAATGAGAGTGAGTGAGATTAAATTATGAGCATTAGTTTTGGCGAGCTCCTCGTCATTATGATTGTGATGCTTTGTGTGATTGGTCCCCAGCGATTCCCTTCGGTTATCCGGGTATTCACAAAACGCCTTGCTAGTGGGCTCAAAATGTATAATCAATTTAAAAAAGAAGTGCTAGACGATTTTCACAATCATGAGCAAAAATGATTATATTCCTTATTTTACCGAACTAAAAAAACGCATCCTTAAATGCTTTTTTTTATATCTAGTATTTATAACGCCTCTGATTATTTATGCCGGCCCCATTTATACGGTATTTGCGACCCCTTTATTAAATATATTACCTGCCAATAACCATTTAGTTGCAACGCATATTACCAGCTCATTCATGGTACCTATTAAATTAGGACTATTTTTAGGCTTGTTTATAAGTATTCCTTATTTCTTAGCTCAAATTTGGGGCTTTGTCACGCCCGCGCTGTATGCTCATGAAAAAAAACCTTTAAAAACCATTCTATTTTTCAGCATTAGTTTATTTTATATTGGTATTATCTTTGCTTATAGCATAGTATGCCCTTTAACGTTTGGCTTTTTTACAAACATGATGCCTGCAGGGGTAGTGATGATGACCGATATGGGACATTATTTAGATTTTGTTCTAAAGTTAATGTTCACTTTTGGACTCACTTTTCAAACTCCGGTTATTTTAATTTTTTTACTGTATAGCAGAATCACAACCATCGAGAGTTTAACAGCAAAACGCCCGTATATTATCATAGGCAGCTTTATCCTTGGTATGTTGCTCACCCCACCTGATGTGCTTTCTCAAATTTTATTAGCACTTCCCTTGTGGGGATTATTCGAGCTAGGATTATGGATAGCAAAGCGGCTAAAATTGAATGTAGCCGTTTTTATGCATGATGTCGTGCCATAAGTACTGTAGCATTCACTAATGCCGTACTAATACAATGTTCCATAGAAGAATGACCTGCCTCTCTGATAATATGCAATTCAGAATTGGGCCAACGGTGGTGTAAATCAAACGCATTATCTATGGGGCAAATCATATCGTAGCGTCCATGCACAATAATACCGGGGATTTTTTCTAAACGGTGCATATTCTCTAAAATTTGATTTGATTCAATGAAAATATGGTTTAAAAAATAGTGGGTTTCTATTTTTGCCAAACTCAAAGCCATATGAGGCTCTAAAAATCTCTCTACAATGGACTGACACGGTTGTAAAGTTGCACATTGTGCTTCCCACTGTGCCCATCGTTTTGCAGCCGCCATTTGCATAAGCTCATCTTTGCTATTCAACCGATTATAATAAGCTTGAATTAAATTTTCCTGTTCTGCTTGAGGGATAAAGCTTGTAAATTCTTCCCAATAATCTGGAAAAATACGAGAAGTGCCTCCTGGTTGAAAAAACCATTGCATCTCTTGTTCTCGACATAAAAAAATCCCTCTTAAAATCATACCCATCACTCGATCGGGATGAAATTGCGCATATAATAAACTTAAAGTCGAGCCCCATGATCCTCCAAACAGGATCCAACGTTGTATTGCGAGTGCTTCTCTAATCGTTTCTATATCCCGTATCAAATCTGATGTTGTGTTATTTTCAAGGCTTCCATGCGGGGTAGATCGACCACACCCCCGTTGATCAAATAAAATAATACGATAGCGCTCAGGATCGAAAAAACGACGATCTTCGACCGTACAACCGGCCCCTGGCCCCCCATGCACAAATAAAATAGGCAAACCACTTGGAGTCCCACATTCTTCTACATATAAAATATGATCAGAATCAACGGTAATATGATGTTGGGTATAAGGCTTAATGGCTGGATATAGTGCTTGCTGCATAAAAATTCCCTCTTTTAAAAATAGATATATTCATCTTACACGATCATACTTTAACTACACAATGTTAGATATTTCTATAAAACCAGCTAGAAAACTTAATTAAAACGTAAGCTATCTTATGAAAACAGCTCAAACAGCCTATCCCTTAAAAAAATACTGCATTAATATCTAAGATTCATGAACTATACTTACTTATAAACTCTCAAATAAAATACAACATGTATAAGTTCTTTAAAAAAATAAGGGGTCATTATGTCTCGGTTATCTACGAATTATGCTAATAATGAAAAATCATCTAAAATTTTAGAGGATATTCAAAAATTGACAGGATCGGTTCCCAATATTTTTAAAATATTAGGCAACTCCTCTACTGTGCTTTCAGGCTATCTCGCCTTTAATACTGCACTTAAAAGCGGCACGCTATCTGCCCAAGAACGCGAACACATTGCATTGGCGGTTGCAGGATTTAATCAATGTGAATATTGCGCTTCAGCCCATACCTTACTTGCAAAAAACGTAGGAGTTTTGGAGACTGAAACTAAAAAAAATCTAAAAGGCACGAGTGATTCTAAAAAAACTGCTGCTTTAATACACTTTTGTTTAGCGATTTTACAAAACAAGGGGGAGATCTCTGATGAAGCTATTACCCTGATCCGAGCAGAGGGATTTTCTGATGAGAGTATTGTAGAAATCATTGGAAATATAGCTATCAATATATTTACTAACTATTTTAATCATGTGGCACAAACGGATTTAGATTTTCCAAAAGTGAGTCTAGAGTAATGAAAAAAAAATATTTTTTACACACTCTGCTCTTTATAGTTCTGAGTATCTATCTGAATGCACACGCCGAACAACCAATCTATAAACACATTCTCCCTAATGGCGAAGTTAAATATTCTAATCAAGGCGGTCCAGGAGCAGAAAGAGTCGAATTACCTCCAATGCCCCCTCCACGCGTACAAACAAGGTCAAGACCCACTTTTGTAATGCCTGATACCATGGTGGAAGCAGCCCCTAGCCGTTATCAGATAAACTTTGTAACCCCTCAAAATGAACAAACTTTCACGGTAGGTCAACCCACTGTAGATATTGCCTTAAGCACCAGTCCTGCATTATATACTACCGATCAAGTGCAACTTTTTTTAGATAACATCCCTTATGGCAACTTGCAATCTGAGCTCACCTATAGTTTATCGAATCTCAATAGAGGCGCACACTCTTTACAAGCAAAAATCTATTCTAATACCCAAAAAGGTGCATCTAAAGGCGAAACAGGCGTTATTGTAATTTATATACAAAGACCCTCTATACAAAACCCTCCGCATTAAAACATGATGGATGCAACGCTATTAAAAGAACATCTCCAGCAATATGACCTGGGTGCGCTATTACAATGCACCCCACTATTGGGCGGAACCGTTAACACTAATTATTTACTCCACACCCAAAAAGGAAAATGGGTATTCACTATTTTGGAGAGTATGCCCAATGCTTTGGCACAACAAATAAGTCAATTCTTATTATTTTTAAACCATCATCAATTTCTCACCCCAATTGTGCAGCTCACACTATCAGAAAATACGATTGTTTCTTTTCAAGATAAACCCAGCATTATTGTAACTTATATAAACGGGAGCAGTCCGCTTTATCCTTCCCAACAACAATGTTATCAAATAGGAAGTACTTTAGCCCAGTTACATCAGCTCACCCAATCTTATGTCTGCCATTTACCCAATACAATGAATAATGCATGGCGAGAAAAAACAGCCCCTCTATTGATGCCATATTGCACAGTTAAAGAACAAGATTTAATACGAGCGACTCTACAAGAACAAGCACATTTACCGTATAAAGCACTCCCTCACGGTATTGTTCATTTTGATTTATTCAAAGATAACAGCTTATTTATAGGTAATCGCCTTCAAGGCATCATCGATTTTTATTATGCCTGTTACGATACCTTGCTAATTGATATATGCATTTGTATTCATGATTGGTGTACAAATTGGCAAGCTCCTAAACGCGCTATCATACCCGAAAATCTCACAGCCCTCCAAAAGGGCTATGAATTAGTGCGGCCTTTAACGAAGATTGAGCATAAAACATTGCCTAGCATGCTCAAAATCAGTGCATTACATTTTTGGCTAGCACGAAGCCAATCCCTAAAAAAAGATCCTAATGATTACAAACAAATCTTTATGAATCAATTTTTCAATTAAAGCTCAAATCGCCTGATTTCATGTTGGTTTCTCGCCAAAGAAAAATATTGCCATGCAAAAAATCAGGAGAAAAAAATACCCCCCCCCACATCAACGTGATTGTTCTCTTTGATAAACCATGATACGATTTGCAATATATGATAAAAAAAATAACACTCCCTTCATTATTATTAATTTTACAAGCTATTATTTTTCACATCGGCATTATTGTTGTCATTATATTTATAAGCTCTACAAGTATTGTATTATTTGCAGCGCCTTTTTCATGGCGGTATCGATATATTACGTGTGAATCTATTTTTATCATTTGGTGGGTAAAAGTAATTCATGGGATACACTATGAGGTTATTGGCAAAGAAAACTTACCCTCTCTTCCCAGTGTCGTGCTTTGTAAGCATCAATCTACCTGGGAAACGTTATTTTTACAAAAACTATTACCCTATCAAAGCTGGATACTTAAAAGAGAAATATTATGGATTCCTTTTTTAGGATGGAGCGCTTTTTTATTAGAGCCCATCGCTATTAACAGGCAAGATAGATCTAAAACGAAATATATTATCAAAGAAGCAATAAAAAGATTACAAGCAAATCGGTGGATGATTGTCTTTCCAGAAGGCACGCGAGTAGCGCCTCACGAAAAACATCGATATTCTAAAGGAGGAGCAGCTATTAGTATTGCATCAGGGCGCTCTATTGTTCCTATTGCGCATAATGCAGGACTCTATTGGCCTAAAAATGGCTTTATAAAAAGACCTGGAACCATCAAAGTAGTGATTGGCAAACCAATAGAGCCTGGGGATAAAACAGCACAAGAGCTTACCGCTATCGTAGAACAATGGATAGAAGAAACGGTAAGCACTTTATAAATTTATATTAAATATCTAAATTTCCAGCCCGCAAAGCATTCGACTCAATAAACTTCTTCCGAGGCTCCACATCATCTCCCATTAAAGTCGAAAACAATTGATCAGCCGAAATGGCATCTTCTATTTTCACTTGTATTAATCGGCGACAAGATGGATCCATAGTCGTAGACCATAATTGATCTGCGTTCATTTCTCCTAAACCTTTATAGCGTTGGATTTGCTGACCTTGCTTTGCTTCTTCTAAAAGCCAAGCTAAGGCCGCTTTAAAGCTAGATATAGGTTGTTTTTTAGAGCCTCGCTGTACATAAGCCGTGGCTTCTAGAAGATTATTCAGTTCTGCTCCAAGCTTAACTAACGCACGATATTCTCCTGAATCAAAAAACTCTGCTGTGAGCACAAACTCTTGCTCTACCCCATGCGAAAACAATATTATGCGCGGTAGAAAAAGATGCTCCTCTACATTTAATTGAATTGAAACACTCATTTTAGCATCAGGAACACGCTCATGTAGCGCTTGTTCTAGTTTCTGTGTCCACTGTTGAGTTTGCGCTTCATTTTTTAATGCTTCTCTAGTAAGTATAGGCATTTCCATTAACATTTCTAAAATCAAACCAGGATAGCGTCTTGCAAGACGGGAAATGGTCGCTTGCACTTGGTTATAACGTCCCACCAATCCCTCTAAAGCCATGCCTTGAATAAGAGGCGCTTCAGAATTAACTGCAATTGCAGCACCTTCTAAAGCAAATTGCATTAAATATTCCCGTAAAGCCTCTTCGTCTTTGACATATCGTTCTTGCTTACCTTTTTTAATTCTAAATAAAGGCGGTTGAGCAATATAGACATACCCTCTATCGATAAGCTCTGGCATTTGCCTATAAAAAAAGGTTAATAATAAAGTACGAATATGAGACCCATCCACATCGGCATCGGTCATAATGATAATACGGTGATAACGCACTTTATCAGGATTATACTCGTCTCGGCCTATCCCACATCCTAAAGCAATAATTAAAGTACCTACTTCTTGAGATGCGATCATTTTATCAAAACGTGCTTTTTCTACATTTAAAATTTTACCTTTGAGGGGCAAAATAGCTTGTGTTTTTCTATCTCGACCTTGTTTAGCAGAGCCGCCCGCAGAGTCACCCTCAACCAAATATAATTCGGATAAAGCAGGATCACGCTCTTGGCAATCTGCCAATTTACCAGGTAACCCTGCAATATCTAAAGCCCCTTTTCTACGCGTTAATTCTCTTGCTTTTCTTGCGGCTTCTCTTGCTCTGGCTGCATCAATAATTTTAAAAACAATAGCTTTAGCTTCTGCGGGCTTTTCTAATAAAAACCCACTAAAGGCATCCCCAAGAAGCGATTCTACTGCTGCTTTCACTTCAGAGGAGACGAGTTTTTCTTTGGTTTGGGACGAAAACATAGGATCAGCTAATTTAACCGAAATGACGGCGGTTAAACCTTCACGCGCATCATCTCCAGAGGTGGAGAGTTTTAATTTTTTTAACAACCCTTCTTGTTCTATATAGTTATTTAAAGTCCGCGTTAAAGCGCTTCTAAAGGAGGACAAATGCGTGCCTCCATCTTTTTGAGGAATATTATTCGTATAGCACAAATTATTTTCTTGATATGAATCATTCCATTGTAATGCAATCTCCACCAGAATATTATCTTTGGTGCCGCAAAAATAAAAAATAGTAGGATGCACTAATTTTTTATTTTTATTTAAATATTCAACAAACGCTCCAATACCCCCTTCATAATGAAAAAGCTCTTTTTTCCCGGTGCGCTCATCTTGCAATTGAATTTTTAAACCTGCATTTAAAAATGCGATTTCTCTTATGCGTTTAGCGATCACTTCATAATGAAAAATAGTATCTTCAAAGACCTCTGCGCTGGGTTTAAATCGAACTTCAGTCCCTGTCTCTTGGGCTTCCCCTACTGCTTGTAAGCGTGCCTGAGGTTCACCCATTTTATAAAGTTGTTCATATACAGCCCCATCACGACGAATTTTGAGCTTTAATTCTTCTGATAAAGCGTTAACAACAGAAATACCCACTCCGTGTAGCCCGCCAGATACTTTATAAGAGTTATCATCAAACTTACCACCGGCATGCAAAACGGTCATAATTACTTCTGCAGCTGAAATGCCTTCTTCTTCATGAATATCAACCGGAATTCCCCGTCCATTGTCTTTTACAGTGATCGACTCGTCAAAATGAATAATAACTTCAATAAGCGAGCAATACCCTGCTAAAGCCTCATCTACAGCGTTATCAAACACTTCCTTAAACATATGATGCAGCCCGTCTCCATTACGGGTGTCCCCAATATACATACCAGGACGTTTTCTAACCGCATCTAAACCTTTTAAAACTTTAATGCTAGTTGAGTCATAAGTTTTTATGATAGAATCTTGATGTTCTTCAGACATATTATATTTTTCTTCCTGGTATTGTATATGTTTAAACTCTTTACATTTTAACAGATTACGATCTGAAAATCTTCTTATTTTCAACTAAGACAAAAGTTATCCACAGAAAAATTAAAAGATAAATTCAATATTTATGCTTATTTCAATAGCTTTTTGTAATAACCCACAAAAACCCCCATGACTTATCCACATACTTGTGCACATTCAACTTACAAAATGTTTCACGTGAAACATTGCACTTCTTCTAGTATACGCCCATGTTCCACGTGAAACATTTTATGATCAAATCCTTGAATTCCTTCTTTAAGAAAACTCATCTCTATACCTGTAATAAAGACTTGTGAGCCTAATGCACCCATATGTTCAATAACTCGACGTCGTGTCTGAAAATCGAGCTCCGAGGCCAAATCATCCACTAAATAAATACATCGTTTTCCTAAAGCCTCAAACAAAACGGTACCTTGAGCCAAAATAAGCGCGCATACAAGCAGCTTTTGTTGTCCTCTAGAGAGAATTTGTCCGACCGAACCGCCATGCAGTTTTAAAATCAAATCAGCCCTTTGGGGCCCCACTCGGGTATAACCCACCTTCATATCGCCCGCTAATGAGCCCTTTAATGCCTCTTTAAGCGAGTATTGTGAATCCCATCCTTGATAATAAGACATTTCTAGATCAGGTAAAGGCAACAAGCTTGCTAAGCTGTGTTTGAGCTGAACTAATAACTTCTCGATATAATGATTACGATATACTGTTAATTTTTCGCCTAATACACTTAATTCTTCATCCCATGCCTGAAGCTGGGAACCAATATTAAATTTTTGCCTTAAAAGGCTATTGCGCTGAGAAAGGGCTCGGGTATATTTTAGCCAAACATTCAAAAAAGAGTGTTCCACGTGGAACACTCCCCAATCTAAAAACTTTCGACGCTCCAAAGGCCCTAAGGTGAGTAATTGAAAACTATCGGGACATAAAATTTGAATGGGTAATAATTGAGCTATTTCAGAAATGCTAAGAACGGATTCACCATTGAGCTTTAACTTCAAGCGAGCTTGTCTGTTTTTTTCAAAACCAATTACATAAGCATTTTGTTGCGGATCTTTTATGTGTGCAAAAGTGGTGAAAATTTGAGATTGATAATCAACCAAGGTATTAAGATGCGTGCTTCTAAAAGAGCGCCCACACCCGAACAAATAAATGCTTTCTAAAAAGCTGGTTTTTCCACTGCCATTCATTCCACATAATAAATTAAAGTGCGCGCCCGGCTGAATATGAATATTGGAAAGGTTTCTTAAACCATCTATTTTGATTTGAACAATTTGCATTTTTTGCGAGATTATAGTTTAACAGGCATCACAACATAAAGTGAATGGCTTAAGTCTTCTGATGCTTGTAGAGGCTCAAATATAATGCTTTGCTGAGGATTGATAAATTTCATTTTAATTTGAGCCGTATTGCCAACATTTAAATAATCAATGACATACCCTACATTCAAACCAATTTCCAGTGAAGGACCGGTATATTCAATTTCTAATTCCTCTTCTATCTGATCTTTATCTGCATTTGTTGCAAAGATTTTAATTAAATTCGTTTCAAAGCGAAGACAAGCTCCTCGATGTTTATCAGATAATAAAACCGCCACCCGTTGTAGGGTTTGTTTAAAAAGACCACGTTCAATAAGCGCGTCAAAACATTGGCCACTAGGTAAAACCTTGCGATAATCAGGAAATTTACTATCTACTAATTTGGTGCAAAAACTAAATTCTGTAGTAATTGTGCGCAAATGATGTGAACTCATTTTGATCCCCACCGCGTCATTACCATCTGCAAATAATCTTTGTATCTCCATAATAGCTTTACGAGGAATAATAATTGACTGGGCAAATTCTAATTCAATAGGATGGGTAGGTAATAAACTATAAGTTGCTAATCGATGACCGTCAGCTGCAACAGTTCGCAAACAATCTCTTTGAATATCTAATAACAAGCCATTTAAATAATAACGCACATCTTGCTGAGCCATCGCAAAGCTTGTGTTATCCATCAAACTTCGTATTTCTTGGCTGGTTAAAGAAAATTCTAAAATACCAGGGCCATCCTCTACTTTAGGAAACCCTTCTGCAGATAATCCTGCTATCGTGAAGCAGCTTTTTCCTGCATTAATCTTCGCTTTTGGATGATCGGTTGCTTTGTGAACCATCACTTTAAAATCTAAAATAGCCCCATCAGGGAAGGCTTTACAGACATCTAATAATTTTTTAGCTGGTAAGGTGATTTCGCCCCCAGTGCTAGGCGTGCTCAACGGCACTCTGGCACTTAATTCGAGCTCTAAATCCGTGCCAGTTAAGGACAATAATTGGTTTTTTACCCCAATCAAAACGTTAGATAAAATCGGCATATTAGGACGGCGCCCCACCGCCCCCACAACACGCTGTAATGCTTTTAAAAAAGATTCTCTTGCAACAGAAAATTCCATCATTTTTCAATAACCACTAACTAGATAAGCTTCGCAATAAATTAGAAAAATCTTCCCCTATGTCTGCATCGGTCAATCTCATTGCTTTAATCGTCTTACAAGCGTGTAAAACTGTTGTATGATCACGCCCTCCAAAGGCATCTCCAATTTCTGGCAAACTATGATTGGTCAATTCTTTACATAAAGTCATCGCCATTTGTCGGGGGCGCGCCACAGAGCGATTACGGCGTTTTGACAATAGATCAGATACTTTTATTTTAAAATATTCAGCAACGGTACGTAAAATATTATCGATAGACACCAATTTATCTTGTAGGGCTAAAATATCTCTTAAAGATTCTTGTACAAACTCTAAAGTAATCTCTCGTCCTGTAAACTCTGCATTGGCTACAATACGCTTTAAAGCGCCTTCTAATTCCCTGACATTAGAGCGAATACGCTTGGCAATAAAAAAGGCCACTTCATGCGGTAATTGAATTTTAGATTGGCCTGCTTTATTAATTAAAATAGCAACACGAGTCTCTAAATCTGGCGGTTCGACTTCAAGCGTTAATCCTGAACCAAAGCGCGATTGTAAACGCTCTTCTATACCGTTAATTTCTTTAGGAAAACGATCCGAAGTTAGAATAATTTGCTGCTGCCCCTCTAATAAAGCATTAAAGGTATGAAAAAACTCTTCTTGTGAGCGCTCTTTTCCGGCAAAAAACTGAATATCATCGATTAGAATCGCATCAACAGACCGATAAAAACGCTTAAATTCATTTATAGAATTACTTTGTAGCGCCTTAACCATATCTGCTACAAAACGCTCAGAGTGTAAATATACGACTTTTGCTTTGGGTCTTTGCTGTACAATATAGTTTCCAATAGCATGCATTAAATGGGTTTTACCCAGCCCCACGCCCCCATATAAAAATAAAGGATTATAGGCTCCACCCGGATTAGCGGCCACCTGTTTTGAAGCAGCCTCAGCTAGTTGGTTAGATTTTCCGACCACAAAATTCTCAAAGATAAAATGAGGATTTAAATTATCTTTATGAGACACCGTCCCTACTTTTACCCTCTCCAAGGAGGCTAAAGATTCGGCCGTTGTAGCACGCTCAGAGGCATCTTTAGCTTCATCCCCTGCTAAAGGGCTGGCTAGGTCATCTTGACGCTCTCCAATGCCAATCATAACGCGAGGCGCTTTACCGGTGCCTACGAGTTCTCCCAAAATCATAGAAATACGAGATAGGTAGTCTTGAGAGACCCCGTCTAAAACGTATTGATTTGGTGCCCACAGCGTCAACCCCATTGGCGAGACTTCGGCCTGTAAAGGGCTAAGCCATTGATTAAAGGCTGGCTGTGCCACCTCATCTTTTAATCGTTGCAAACATTTTTGCCAAAGTGATAAATCCACTAGGTACCCCAGTTCAGTTAGTAATAAAGCCGTATGAATAATAAGGCAAGAAGGAAATCAAAATTTAGACAGGGACAGTTTATACGGATTTGGTCGGGTTATCCACAGATTTTTGGATCTATTTTATCTTGTGGATAAGTTCACTATAAATAAATAATGTTTTGGCCATTAATTTATTATATTTCAACGAGGCTAGGAAAACATTTCTTTAGAGAGTCAACTAAAGCTTCGCTTTAAATGAGTTAGTTGCTATAGTTGCTGCTCTGCAGAAAATATATCATACAAAACTGAATAGACTGAATAGACTGAATGACTGAATGACTGAATAGCCAGAAGCTATATCCCCCTTGGCTAGCAAACCACAGGGGGAATAAGCATTTTATTTGTTATTACTAGGACATACTAATACGCAAGTCTGCGACGCCAATGTGGCCTGATCAAGTCAGCGATGATCTCTGCAGCTTCTTCTGATCTTGGGTGTGCGAGCAAAATACTTCTCTTAATACTATCCATTTGAACCAGCTGCTCAAAAGAAATTGCTGGATGTGTATCACCACGCCTTACTGTTCCTGAATTATACATCTGTTGAAGAGCAACTACATATTGATCGCGACCAATTAAAATGCTTACAGAATCGTGGTTCCCCACCAACTCAGTACGGAGTGCTGGCTCTATTTTCATTAGCTCTGCTAACGAAATATTAGCAGTTGCTAGCAGGCATACAACATGATATCCATTCGCTATCAATTCACTACGCAGTCCTGGCTCTATTGCAAGAAACTCTGCTAAGGAAATATTAGTATATAATAGCAAGTGTACAACGTCATATCCATTACCTATCAATTCGCTACGGATCGCTGGCTCTAGCCCCAAGAATAGTCCCAAAGATAAATGGCTAGCTTTTAGGAGGGCTGCAACGGCCTTTGCATTGCCTATCAACTCGCTACGGATCGCTGGCTCTAGCCCCAAGAATCGCTCTAAAGATAGAAAACCAACTTTTAGCAAGCTTGCAATACCATCTGCATTGTCCATCAATTCAGTGCGGATTTCTGGCTCTAGCGACAGGACTTGTTTTAAAGGCATACTGTGCTCTCGTAACAAGCTTGCAACGGGATTTGCATTGTCTATCAATTCTCTATAAAGTGCTGGCTCTAGCTCCAGTAATTCTGGTAAGGACATCCTGGCTTCCTCTATCAAGAGTCCAACATCATATGCATTGTCCATCAATTCGATAAGAAGTCCTGGCTCTAGCGATAGGAATTCTGATAAGCACATAGGTGTGCCACCCCCTTGTAACAAGTCTGTAACGGGCTCTGCCTCGTCTATCAATTCACGACGGAGTACTGGCTCTAGCACCAGGAACTGTTCTAAGGTCATATCGCCAACACATAATAAACGTTCAACATCATGTGCCCTGTCTATCCATTCGCTACAGAGTGCTGGCTCTAGCGCCAGGAGTTGTTCTAAGGACATCTCTCTATATAGTAACAAGTTTGCAACGGTCTGTGCATTGTCTATCAATTCGCTACACAGCGCTGGCTCTAGCGCCAGAAATTGTACTAAGGTCATATTGCCAGCTTCTAACAAGCGTCTAACTGCGGGCCCAACTAGAGCCATATCGAATGTAACGGCTGGCACACCTTCTTGTTGAAACTCGCTTTCCATTCTTGCTAACCGTTGCTCATGCGTTTCGTCAGCTCCTGTAGTATGTTCTTCTGGCTGTGGTCCTCGTGCTGCTGCGCGGGCTGCTACCTCAGTAGAAGAAGTCTGGCTGTGTGCTTTTTTTGCTTTTTGCTCGAATATATATCGTTCTTTTTGTGCAGATGACATACCTGCGAATTCATTTATTTTTCTAGTGATTTGCGCTCGCATTATAGCTTGAAACTCAGCATAATTTTCTGCATTTCCAACATACATATCAGGGTTATCAACCAACTCGTTAATATCAGATATTAAGTCTTCTTGTACAGCAGATATCGTAGCGCTACGATTAGGCTGAACAACAGTCTCTAAGGCCTGCGATATGAGAGTGAAATCTTCTACAATATTTACTGGGAGGTTATCTAGGTAACCATTGACAAGCTCAACATAATCAGCTAATTGTTTCGATGTGAAAGGCATCACGGGTACTCCTGATTTTTACTACTAAAAAAACTCACAAAATTTCTACGGTCTTATCACTGCGCGAGATAAAAAATACTAGCGTGTGACAGCAGACACAAAGAATAGCTCGTTGGAACAATAAAAGAGCGTGTAATCACTTATATTAAAATGAGAGGCTATAGCAAACCATTGACGCACTAATCTTGCACCGCAATAATAGCACAGTTAGATGCTGTGCCGCAAAAAATATATTATAAAATGTAGAGACAAAGTGCGCATCCCCCTTTTTTTGAGAACGCACTGGCAGAATTCTTCTTTTGCATAAACAACATATACTATTAGTGCAATCACACGCTAATCAATGAGGATGTATATTCAAATTAGACTAAATCAGCGATTTATACATTATCAATGCGCATACCAACGCACAGTGCAAGAATCTAAAAATAATGTACGATATTTGATACTGGATCATTTCACCGCGCTAAAAAGGGCTGAGTTCATCATGACGGAAGTTGGAGTCTACAGGCTCCATACAACAATAGTCATTAAGTTAACTTTTACTGGAACTTGTAACCGTGAAGGCTAGTCTCATAACCAGAGGTTTTTTATCTAGGAGAGATTTCAACTTTGCCAGAAAGGGGGAGCTTCTACTTTGTTCTAACAAAAATATATTATAAATATATTATAAAAAAAACGAATAAGCTGAATGAATAGATGAATGGCCAGCCAGAAGCTATTCCCCCTTAGCTAGCACACCAAAGGGGAATAGGCATTTTATTTGTTATTACTAGGATATACTACTACACAAGTCTGGCTCGACAAGGTGGCCTGATCAAGTCAGCGATGATCTCTGCAGCTTCTTCTGATCTTGGGTTTGCGAGCAAAATACTTCTCTTAGCACTATCCATTTGAACCAGCTGCTCAAAAGAAATTGCTGGATGTGTATCACCACGCCTTACTGTTCCTGAATTATATATCTGTTGAAGAGCAACTAAATATTGATCGCGACCAATTAAAATGCTTACAGAATCGTGGTTCCCCACCAACTCAGTACGGAGTGCTGGCTCTAGCCCCAGGAGTCCTTCTAAGGACGTACGACCATACTCTAGCAACCAGGTAACCCTATACCCCCTCGCGTATCAATTCATTACGCAATACTGGCGGCTCTATTGCAATCAACTCTGCTAAAGAAATATGAGCAGCATCTAACCAGCCTATAATGCTACTTGAGCAGAGCATCAATTCACTTCGAAGCGCTAAATCCAGCATCAGGAATCGTTCTAAAGACATATTGCCGCGCTCTAGAAAACGTATAAGCATATATCCATTGCGTATCACTTCGCTACGCAGGGGTAGTGCTATTGCAAGCAACTCTGCTAAGGAGATACGATTCGCTGCTAGTAAGTGTGTAACGGCAGCTGCCTCGTATAGAAGCTCACTACGCAGTGCTGGCTCTAGCTAGGAATCGTTCTAAGGAGAGCCGGCCCACTCTTTAGCATGTGTTCCACGCTAGGTCTAACTGGAGCTCTATGGAATATAGCCACTGGCACGCTTTCTTGTTGATGTGCGCCTTGTCTTCTTGCTAGCCCTCTGCCCCTGTGTTTGTGCAACTTCTGGAGTATACTCTGCTGGCTGGAGTCCTCACCCTGCTGTACGGGCTCCTCTGTCATAAGAGGAAAGCTGATTTTGTGCTTTTCTTGCTTTTTGGTGCAACCCATATGGTTCTTTTTCTTCACCTGAGATATCTGTGAATTCCTTTATTTTTAGAGTGGCTCGCCCTCGGATCATATCTTAAAATGCAGCATAATGTTTGAGATTTTGCATTGGAAAAAGTGATTATTGCTATTGAGCTGAACATCAAATACATTTTTATAAAGTTAGAAAATTAGATTACTCTCAATTTTATTTTAAACTTTGGACAAAAAATAGTTTGTTGAATAACAAATACGAGGTGTAATTACTCTGTAATTTAGAAAGCATAGGTTAAAATAGTTCTTTTTTTGGTGCTGACCGCAACTAAAATAAGGACACTCCAACCTATGCTGACCTCTATT
>CANJXG010000006.1 GCA_947478905.1 Coxiellaceae bacterium | reverse complement strand
CAGTTCAATCTCTAATTCCATAAAACATTTAATGAAGTTAGCTTTATTAGTTGCGAGTATATCCATGATAAATCCCTTAAAGCTTTCCTTTTTAACGGTTTTATCATGATTTGTTCAAACGACTAACTGTTCATAGGACAGCCCTGGAGACAATAAACAGCAAACACGACAGCAGACAAAGCGGCTGTAGCAGCACTCAACACCACAGATGCAACAGAAATGGCTACTTCAGCAGCGAGAAGGGGACAATAAACAGCAAACACGACAATAATGAATAAAAGGTCGGCATCGATATTCTTGTATAACGCTTTGAATAAATTCGACATAATAAATAATACTCCTATAACAAAATTGAAAACAGATCTAAAAAGTTAACTATTTTGCTTTGTTTGTTAATTAGAAAATTAACTATACGTGCTCTGCACCAAAAATGCAACTGTTTTGTATGTTTTTTTAACTTATTTAGGAGTATCTACAGCAAAAAAGGAGGCAATACGGTATAGAAAATACGTTATAGACTTTAAAATAAATACTTAATAAGGGATTAAACGCTGTTCAAACGAAAATCTAAAAAAATTTTCAGCTCAAACAGCGGCTTTGTTCCTAAGCTCTACGCTTGCGCTTCATCGGGAAGATCGGCATTATGATATACATTTTGCACATCATCTAAATCTTCTAGCGTATCCATTATCTTTGTTAATTTCTCAACATCTTCCTCATCTTCTAATACCACGGTCATAGTCGGTATCATTGTCATTTCCGCATTAGCAGGTTTAATATTATGCTGCGCAAATGCTTGGGTAAGTATTGAAAAATTTTCAAATGAACTTAATACTTCAATAGAGCCATCTTCTTGTACGATGACATCCTCTGCCCCGGCTTCAAGCGCGATATCCATAATCTGCTCTTCTTGAACCCCTGGTTCAAAAATAATTTGCCCTAAATATTTAAATAAATAAGATACCGAACCATCTGTGCCTAACTGTCCGCCATGTTTTGTAAAAGCGTGACGCACATCTGAAACGGTTCTATTACGATTATCTGATAAACAATCAACCATAATTGCAATCCCATTAGGCCCGTACCCTTCATAACGCATTTCTTCCATGTTAGCGCTATCTTCACCGCCCACACCTCGTTTAATTGCTCTATCAATCGTATCTCGCGTCATATTATTAGCTAACGCTTTATCTATGGCAAGCCTTAAACGAGGATTTGAATTAAGATCACCACTTGATTTTGCAGCAACCGTAATTTCTCTTATCAATTTCGTAAAAATCTTACCACGCTTAGCATCTTGCGCACCTTTGCGATATTTAATGTTCGCCCATTTACTATGACCGGCCATATGACACTCCTATTTTTTTATTAGCTGGATCCCAAGTTCTTGTAATTGTGTCGCAGGCACAGGTGCCGGCGCTGAGGTTAACGGACAACCGGCTGTTTGCGTTTTTGGAAAAGCAATCACCTCGCGGATACTGGTTGATCCGGTCATGAGCATCACCAATCTATCTACCCCAAAAGCAATACCCCCGTGTGGTGGACACCCATAGCGCAAAGCCTCTAATAAGAAACCAAACTTTTCTTGCGCTTCTTCGGGAGTGATATTTAATAAATCAAAAATACATTTTTGCATTTCAGTATTATCAATACGAATCGATCCGCCCCCAATTTCTACCCCATTTAATACAAAATCATAAGCACGCGCTAAGGCCCCTTCTGGATCAGCTTTTAAATCCACAATAGATGGATTAACCGGCGCGGTAAAAGGATGATGAGCCGCATCCCACCGTTGGGAATTGTCATTATATTCAAACATCGGCCATTCTACTACCCATAAAGGCTGCCAGCCTGCTGAGACTAAACCATACTCTTTTCCTAATTTAACACGCAGTGCTCCCATAGCATCATTGACTACTTTGGCTTTATCAGCGCCAAAAAATACCATATCACCCGTTTGTAACGCTAAACGTTGAATTAATAATTGAACAACCGACTCTGGTAAAAATTTTAAAATAGGAGATTGTAATCCGGCTAAACCTTGCGAGAGATCATTGACCTTAATATAGGCTAAGCCGCGCGCTCCAAAACGGGCTACATATTCTGTTAACCCATCTATTTCTTTACGGGTTAATTGAGCGCCATTGGGCAATCTCAGGGCTACCACGCGCCCTTTAGGATTTAAAGCGGGCTCTTGAAATACCTTAAAATCGACCTCTTTCATTAAATCAGCAACATCTACTAATTCTAAAGGGATACGTAAATCAGGCTTGTCACTCCCAAAACGTCTCATTGCCTCACTATGCGTCATTTTTGGAAAAGGATTGGGGAAATCGACATCGAGAATCGTTTTAAACAACCCTCGCATCATCTCTTCCATAATGTGCATAATCGTGTTTTCATCTACAAAAGAAGCTTCTATATCCAATTGTGTAAATTCAGGCTGACGATCGGCACGCAAATCTTCATCTCTAAAACATTTTACAATTTGATAATATCTATCCATACCCGAGATCATCAACAACTGTTTAAAGAGTTGTGGAGATTGAGGCAGAGCAAAAAAAGAGCCTGGATTTGTACGACTAGGCACTAAATAATCTCGTGCCCCTTCTGGCGTTGCTTTGGTTAACATAGGCGTTTCTATATCTAAAAAGCCTTGTTCATCAAGCACTTTTCTAAAATATTGGGTCACTTTAGAACGCAACATAAAACGTGCAATCATTTCAGGTCGACGCAAATCAATATAACGATATTTTAAACGCACTTCTTCTGAAACTTGATGATAATCTCCAATGATAAAAGGAGGCGTATCTGAACGATTTAAAATACTTAATTTATCAGTTTGAATTTCAATAAATCCAGTATGTAAGTCCGCGTTTTCTGTTCCTTTAGGTCTGGCAACCACTTGACCTGTAATTTGTACAACGTATTCGCTTTTGAGTTCATTTGCTAATTCAAATGCACTCTTATTATCAGGATGAAAAACGACTTGAACTAAACCGGTTCTATCTCGTAAATCAATAAATAAAACGCCACCATGATTTCGACGACCATCTACCCAGCCACAAATCGTTACGGTATTATTTAAATGTGCCTGTGTAATCAAGCCACAATATTCTGTACGCATCTCTCAATACTCCCGTCTTTAGTGTAATTTTTAAGATTCAGTGCTGGTGTTTACGTCTTTGTGCACAATATTTTTTTGTTTGTCTTTAGGTTTGTCGTCGGTTTCATACCAACCCGACCCTGCTAATCTCACACTAGGCGCGCTTAGTTGTCTAACTAGCGATGAGCTTGAGCACGCAGGGCAATCCGTAGGATTAGGTTCATTTGTTTTTTGCAATACTTCAACGGTATGATGACAATTAATACAGTAATAATCAAAAATAGGCATAATTTATTCTCAAGTTATATTAACATAATAAAAAGACATATAACTAACAAAGCTAGTTTTTCATAAATCATTATACCATAAAGGGCTTCTGCCTTTATAATGTCCAAAGGAATATCTATGAGAACGAACCCTTAACGAGACACGCAGACATGATCATTATTCAACTTATTTTAGGATTTATTCTCTTTTGGTGGGCTTTAACCGCTTTAGGTTGGTTATTTAAATGGTTTATCGTTCGAAAACTAAATAAATTTACAAAAAACAACTTCTCAAATAATCCATTTTATGATGATAAGCAAACGCCTCATATAAATGATAATGAGCTTTTAGTACAATGCGCACAATGTGGTATTTATGTCACCAAAACCCAAGCAATCCAAAAATCAAACCTCTACTATTGCAGCCAAAGCCATCTCCCATAGTGCCGGCTTTACGCTTATAGAAATACTAATAGTATTAAGCATTATCTCTATGAGTATAGGGAGTGCTATTTATTATTTTTTACCCAATATTTCTAGCACTGCCTCAAACTTACTGACCGATGATTTAGTACATCATTTACAATATGCGCGCTCTGAAGCAATCAAAAGAAATCAAATTGTAGGGGTGTGTGGAATGCAAGACACAAGCACCTGCTCATCGAATTGGAATAAGGGGTATTTAATTTATACTAAACCTTTAACCCACTCTGATCATCAAGAAATTATTCAAGTAAATCAGTATCCTCATACAGATTCAAGTATTACTGGAATCTTTAGCACGTGTGCCCAACATATTCAATTTACCCCTTGTGGACGCTCACAAAACGATGGAAGAATTATCGTACAATCTAAAAAATCTACTGCTGCTCATATTATTTTTATTTCCCTCACCGGCCGAGTACGCCGCACCTGAGTGTAGTCAAATATGCTAAACTCTATAAGATGAATAGGTTACGTGCTAAAAAATCCGCTTCTGCTTTTACTGTATTTGAGCTTCTGGTCGTTATTATAGTACTAGTCATACTCGTAACGATGGCAGTGCCTAGCTTTCGATCTGTGTTGCAAAATAACCGAACTCTATCTTTAGCAAACGAACTTGCTTCTGCACTCAATTTAGCCCGCTCTGAAGCCATCAAACGCGGAGTTTCTGTTTCCGTGTGCGCCGCAGCAAACGCCAATTTAAATTCTTGCGGATCCAACTGGAATAATGGCTGGATTATCTTTACCAACCCTAATGAAGATACTAATTTTGATAATAATACAACTGAAATTTTATTACGAATACAACAAATTTTAGGCTCAGGCTATGCGATGACTAATACCCCTAGCAGTGGCGTTGCAACCTATACTTCAACAGGATTTCCTCTATCTGCTACGAGCAATATGGTTTTTACGATTAGCGCAACTGGATGTACTGGAAATAATGCCAGAAGCCTTACCATTACCACCACGGGCAGAATCATCAGCACTCCTATCGCCTGTTAAACCCTCAATTTCACTCTATAATGAAATATTATGGATAAAAAATTATCTACATTTTCATCTGGCTTTACACTGATAGAAGTGCTGATTGCTATTGTCATTTTTTCAGTAGGGCTACTCGCTTTAGCCAAATTACAAATATACAGTCTTCGCTTAACCCATGATTCTCTTTTACGCTCTACAGCCAATCTATTAGCTGCTGATATGGCCGATAGAATACGTGCTAATCCTGTGGCCGCGAACTTAGGACGAACGGGTCCCTATAATAATCCGACCGGCTTAGCCGTGGGCAATCCTAACTGCTTAGGAAAAGGGGGGGATGGCGCTGCAAATAATTCAAGTTGCACAACAACCCAAATGGCACAACATGACTTTTATGAGTGGAATGCAACTTTAGCAGGCGCACCCGCAACAAGCTGGTATCCAAAAGTGAGCGCTGAACTCCCTAATGGTGCCGGCATTGTCTGTATCGATTCAACCCCTAAAGATGGTACGCCCACTAATCCTGCTTGTGATAATATTGCACCCCCATCAGGAAAAACAGTGTATTCAATTAAAGTATGGTGGACTGAAAGAGTCGACCAACAAAATCCTGGAACTTTGCAGCAATATGTGTTGGAGCTGTCTTTATGAAACACAGGGCGCATCCTGGATTTTCTGTAGTAGAATTACTCATTGCAATCACTGTGAGTTTTTTAATTTTAGGCGCTATTTTACAAATTTTTTTCAGTAGCAAGCAAAGTTACCTTCTGAGTAATGGGTATGCACAATTACAAGAAAATGGACGTTTTTTATCTGAATCTTTATCACAAAAAATTCGCTTAAGTGGATATCGATCTCCTCCGGTCAACACCCAATTTGCAGCGACCACCACCCTATTTACTAGCACGAACCCCTATATTTCAGCGACCACAGGGGTCAATGGCAGTGATATTTTAACGATTCGATATCAAGGCAGTGGCAATGGAACCGGGACCCCTGATGGAAGCATTAGAGATTGTCTTAATCAACCTGTAGATTCTAATACGATTGCAACTAATATTTTTTCTATCAATTCAAACCTTCAATTACAATGTCAAGCAATAAATAATAATGCCTCTCCCAATAATACTACTGCAGTTTTAATAGATGGAGTAGAAAATATGCAAGTATTATTTGGGGAAGATCTCAATGGAGATAATTCTGCCGATCGCTATGTAGTTCCTAATTATGCAGGCATTAATTTAAATAATATCGTAAGCGTACGGGTGGCATTATTATTACGCTCTACAGATGACATTAATACACGCGCACAAAGTAACACCTATCAACTAGCGGGAACCCCTTTTACCCCTGCTTTAGATAGAAAAATTAGAAAAACCTTTCCTTTTAGCGTTCAACTTAGAAACCGAGCCATGCCGAGTTAAACTATGCACCCTACTATCATTTTAAAAAATCAAAAAGGCTCCGTATTGTTAGTAAGCCTTATGATGTTACTCGTTTTGACAATATTAGCTATTTCAGTGATGAATTTAAGTACCACCTCTGAAAAATTAACGGGTAATCAGCGGGATCAAAACATTGCTTTTCAAGCTGCAGAATCAGCACTCACCGATGCCGAAGGATGGTTAAAACAACAAGTTATCCCTCCTACAAGTACAGCTGCGTGTAACCCTGCAGCGTGCCCTGTGTTTAATCTGAATGGCGTGAGCAATCTCAAAACCCAAAATGCCTCTTGGTGGGCAACCTATGGCACGCCCTATAGCGGAAAAATTCAACAAGCCAAAACACAACCTAGGTATGTGATAGAACAATATAGTTTTATACCTTATGATTTAAATCCACAAACCCGCGCCTCTGGCAGAGGCTATTATTATTATCGTGTTACTGCACAGGGTAACGGAGCAACAGATAATTCTAAATCCGTGGTCCAATCTATTTACTCTATACAATTTAATTAATTTTATTTTTTCGCAAAACTTCTTATACCCTATAACAGCAAAGGGCAGATTAATACAAGTAATACAATCAACTGGGATATCCTTTATTTGTCATGTCCCCTTTATTTGTGGTAGAGTTTTAAATAACCATATAATATTTTCTACCCTGTTTATATCTGAGGGGTAGAGGCCGGTCACCGTGCCCCTACAATATACCGTGCAACAATTAAAACAATGAAAATAATCCTCCAATTATTTGTACTATCTGCATGTATTTTGCCTTATCAATCTTTATCTGCGGCTTTACTAAGCTTATCGACTGGCCCCCTACTACTAAGTAACTCTGCTAAGCCTAATGTGTTTTTTATGTTGGATGATTCTGGCTCAATGGATTGGGAAAGTTTAATCTCCAGCTCAGTGTGGGAAGCTTGTGCTTATGATCCTAATTCAGGGGGCACTTATAATAGCACCGCCTGTGGGTCTCAAGCAAGCGATGGCACTCAAAGAGGATACGGGGGATCGGGTTATCGTGACTTTGTATACATATATAAAGCCACTGACAATAAATATTCCTATAACTGTAACGATCTTTCCTATAATTCTATTGAAGCTTGCCCTGAATCGGGAACCTCAGATTGGCGTTTTTTTTCAAATGATGTGAATGTTATTTATTATGATCCCAATACAACCTATACCCCCTGGAATACAACCTGTCTGGGCACCGCAGCCTGTACCAATGCTTCTTTTACAGCCGCTAGAAGCAACCCTAAACAAGGTACTTTAGGATATTCTGTCACTCGAAATTTAGGAACCAGTGTTACCATGACAGGGATGATTGGATTCCCTTATGATGTGTGGATAGATGATAAAGGTTTTACGGGTGCCCGGCCCACAAGAGGCACAAATGTAAACTATAATACTACCCCTAATGGTATGGTTGATTTATGGGATAGCCATATTAAAGTAATTGTTGGTGCAAGCAATGTGCGTGTTTATAAATATACTTGCGCTCCTAGTAAAACGAATATTAATCAAACTGCAACCTTATCTGTCACATTAACAGATAACTCTGCTTGCTATAATGTATTAGGGGGTTCTGATTTAGTTCAACAAATTTTTAATGGATCTTTAGGATATGCAAGTACAGGGGGTGCAGGATGTAGAACGATTCCTGCAGCCACGCAAAATATTGCCAATTGGTATCAATACTCTCGTCGTCGCTCCCTTGCTGCTAAAAATGCAGTAAGCTCTGTTGTATATAATTTTCCAGATTTTCGATATGGGTTAAGTGTTATTAATAATAACAATAGCCTTTTCGTTGAAATGCCTGCTTCTGGCACCACCGATTTTACAACGCAAAATTCCACATTATTATCTAGCTTAACGAGTTATGAATGGCAAGCGCTAGGCACGCCTCTTTTAAGCGGGTTAGAGCTAGTAGGAAGATACTATGCAGGGAATTTATCTTCTCGTCCCACTCCTATTACCCATTCTTGCCAACAAAATTTTAGTCTATTACTCACCGATGGCTATTGGGATCCTTCCTCACTGAGCACAGTGAATAGTGATGTTGACAGAGATGGTTTTAAGGTTACGCTCGCAGATGTGGCACGTTATTATTATGTCACTGATTTGAGTGCACTCCCCAATGATGTGTTTCCTAACCCTTTTGATGCGGCAACTTATCAGCATATGGTAACTTTTACTATTGCTTTTGGTGCAATAGGCAATTTAGTAGATACGGATAATGATGGGTGGCCTAATCCCCCCCTTACAGAAAGTAGTAACTGGGGAGATCCCACTACCTCTACGCCTGCAAAAATAGATGATGTATGGCATGCCTCTTATAATAGTAAAGGCACTTACACCTCTGCACAATCTCCACAACAAATTCAAAATGGTTTAGCAAGCTCTTTAAGCAATATTGCAAGCCGAGTCAGTAGCGCTTCAGGAGTGGCACAAAATTCAACGGTTTTACAAATAGATTCTAATCTTTATCGTGCCCAATTTGACTCTCAAGGCTGGTCGGGAAGCCTGCTAGCCTATCCTATTAGCATAACCGGCGTTTTATCGACTACCCCTTCTTGGAGTAGTGGTTGTATTTTAACGGGCGGAGCTTGTACTTTACCGATTGTAGCAGCCTCTAACAATGCTGGAATTGCTGCTAATAATAGAGTTATTATTACTCCTAATTTTGTCAGTGGGAGCAAAATCGGTATTCCTTTTAGATGGCCTGCTAATTATAGCGCTTTAAAAGTAAGTAGTGCATTACCTGTACGAGTTGCCAATTTATTAAAATTTGCACCTTATCCTGCCAATGCAACCTTAGCAACGCAAGTTACTTCAAATCAGCTCTATGGTCAACGTCTAATAGATTATTTGCGAGGCGATAGAACGCAAGAAGTTCAAAATAATGGGGCAGAAGGATTTAGAAATCGTAAATCTATATTAGGGGATTTTATTAACTCTAATCCACTTTATATTGCTCCGCCTGGACGCTTGTATTCCGACACCTTTGATGTGGCATCTTATAGCACTTTTAGATCAACTTATCAAAATAGAACTGGCATGGTGGCTATTGGTGGGAATGATGGCATGCTGCACATTTTTAATGCTAATACCGGCAGTGAAATACTCGCGTATGTTCCTGGGAATCGTAAAATGAATTTCAATTTGCCCTCTTTAAGCGAACCCACCTATACCCATCTTTATTTTGTAGATGGTTCTCCCTCAGAAGCTGATATTATCATTAATAATAATTGGAGAACGGTTTTATTAGGCAATCTAGCCAATGGTGGTCAAGGTGTTTTTGCACTGGATATTACTGATCCTTCCACTTTCAAAGAAGCCAATGCCAATAGTATTTTACTATGGGAATTTAGTGATGAAGATGATCCGGATATGGGCTATCTCAATAGCACTATCCAAATTGCTAAAGTTAGATCTACTACGGCTGGTGGAACACAATGGGCAGCTATTTTTGGAAATGGTTATAATAATACTGAAGCAGATGGGTATGCAAGCACAACCGGCAAAGCTGCTTTGTATATTTTATTTATCAATCAGGGTATCGATGATGTTTGGACAGTAGATACTGATTACATTAAAATCCCAGTAGGTGCAGCAAATACCACAACCCCCAATGGCTTGGCCCAACCTTATCTAGTAGATGTGGATGGAGATCACATCGTTGATTATGTCTATGCTGGTGATTTATTAGGCAATCTTTGGAAATTTGATTTGCGCAATGCAAATCCTGTCAATTGGAAAACAGCGGCTTCTACCTTATTTAGTGCTCAATCCGTCACTGCAGGAGATCAACCTATTACCACTGCACCTATTGCTCGTTTTCATCCTAATGGTCCCTCAGCAGGTATTTTACTCTATTTTGGTACTGGAAAATTTTTAGAACCTAATGATAATAGTGCAACCAATCAAGTCACCCAATCTTTGTATGCTATTTTGGATAAACTCGATGGCACTACAGTCACTAAATCTCAATTATTACAACAACAAATCCTTAATGAAATTTCACAAACTTTTAATGGAAATACGGTGCAATTAAGACAAGTGAGCAACTATGGGATAAATTGGCAAGCCCCTAATCAAAATCTCGGATGGTATATTAATCTTCAAGCTGCTAATAATTCAAGTAATTTCGGGGAAAGGCAAATCTCTCCTGCAATTTTACGAGGCAATAATGTTATTTTTTCAACGATGTTGCCCTCTCCTTCTGTTTGTTCAGTAGGGGGCTCTAGTTGGCTCATGGAGCTTAACGCTGATACAGGGGGCACGCCTATAGCGCCACCTTTTGATTTAAATCGAGATGGATTGTTTGATAACATGGATTATATCTTAAAAGATAGTAGTGGAAATGCTATTAGTGCAACGCCTGGCGGCATAAAATCTACAGTAGGGGTAACCGCCACTCCGACTGTATTTCTTACGCCCGACAAAACAAAAGAAATAAAAGTCATGAGCGGGTCAACAGGAGCAAGTACTATTACCGAAAATCCAAGTAAAGGCCCTTCTGGCAGACAAAACTGGAATATTTTACGGTAAAATAGGTTGAAAAATGAGTATTCGGGGGTGCATCCCTGAATACTCTTGACTATTCAGGGATAGATGCTAGAATAAACAATGGATAGAATTCTTAAAACTCATCTAATTTCTGATCTAACGCATAAAATAGTCCTCTTAATGGGCGCTAGGCAATGCGGGAAAACCACATTAGCTAAAAAACTAACATCTTCTTTTGATTACCTAAATTATGATTCCGCTGAACATCGTTTAATCCTACGTCAAAAAATATGGGATAGGCATAAATCATTAATCATTTTTGATGAACTTCATAAAATGAAAAATTGGAAACAATGGTTAAAAGGGGTTTATGATACCGAAGGTATTCCCCCTCAATACTTAGTAACAGGAAGTGCTCGACTTGATATTCATAGAAAAATGGGAGATTCTTTAGCAGGTCGATATTTTTCTTATCGATTACACCCTTTAGATTTAAAAGAAGCTACGCTTTTTTTATCACAAACACCTGCAATTCTATTTGAGACTCTATGGCATTGTAGTGGTTTTCCAGAGCCTTTTTTAGAAGGTAATGAAACGTATTATAAACGATGGAGAAAAACGCATTTAGATATTATTCTCAGACAAGATCTACTCGATTTATATACTGTCAAAGATATTAAAAATATTGAAACACTTGTTGAGCTACTAAAAACTCGCATTGGATCAAGTATCTCTTATGCTAATTTAGCGCGAGATCTAGAAGTAGATGCTAGTACTATAAAACGCTGGTTAGAACTCCTTGAAAATTTATACGTCATTTTTAAAGTTACGCCTTATTCCAATAATATTGCTAGATCATTACTGAAAGAGCCAAAATATTATTTTTATGATCATACTTATGCTGGTGATGATAAAGGCGCTCGTTTAGAAAATATAGTGGCCTGTGCTTTGATAAAAGAACTAGAATATATAGAGGATACTACCGGAAAAAATACATCATTACATTATTTACGTACAAATGATGGTAAAGAAGTTGACTTTTTAATTTGTATTGATTCTAAAGCCACGCATATTATAGAAGTTAAATGGGCTGACACCAACCCAGCATCAGGTTTTAAACATTTTTCAAGCTATTTTCCTCAAGCAAAATGTATTCAATTAGTGAAAGAGTGTACTCGAAATATAACATTCCCTCCAAATGTAAATCAAAAAAATCAATTAGAAGTGTTAAGTTTAATACCCTGGTTATGTGCTGTGCCATTAGATATCTAAACCGTGTTGACTCATCATCTTTCTGATCCATACCTGCCCCCCAAACCGGAACTTTCTAACTTGCGGCTACAATCAGGAAATATATTTGCATAATGACTCTGATGTATGTTAGCGTCCTCGCTATTGAAAACTATAACTGACAGGAGAAGTATTCTATGCAGATAACAGCAAATGAGTTGATTTACAATTTAAAAAATGGTGTGTATACACAAAACAGATATGACTTGCGAGAGCTTCTAATAATGGATATGACTGATAATCAGTTTGTTGAAATATTAGGATTGTTAAAGGAGAAAGGGCTGTCTAATGTAATAAAAAAGCTTTCTATTCGCCAAAGCCGGTTGACGGCGCTGCCAGAGAGCATAGGAAATTTGCCCGGACTTGAATATCTTAATGTTGACGACAACCAGTTGACGACGCTACCAGAGAGTATAGGGAACTTGGTCGGACTTAGAGAGTTTCATGTTAGCGACAACCAGTTGACGGCGCTGCCAGAGAGCATAGGAAACTTGGTCAGACTTCTAAACCTTGATTTTTTCATCAACAACTTGACGGTGCTGCCAGAGAGCATAGGAAACTTGGTCGAACTTGAATATCTTAATGTTTCCTACAACAAGTTGACGGCGCTGCCAAAGAGCATAGGAAACTTGGTCGGACTTCAAAATTTTTATGTTAACCACAACCAGTTGACTTACGGCAGCCCAAGAACTCTTGCTGAACTCCAAGCGGAATGGCGCAGACTGCAGGATGACTACCCACTGGCTGTATCGTGTTCTGCCGCGTTAAATAACTTTATACCTTCTGACTTGATCAACATAGTGCGAGATTATATTCTTGAGTCTACGTATAACCTTCTTTCACCCATTACGCGGAATATCTTAAGAAATAGAGTTGATGGAATCACGACCGGTAATATACCTTTCAGAAGTTTTCGTGGAGGCTTATCCTTCTTGAGCAACATAGCTCGGAATTATGTTGTTGATTCTACGTATAACCTTCTTTCACTCGTTACCCGAAATATCTTGAAATTGAGAAATAGTGTCGATGGGATCACCACCGCTAGTATAACTTCAAGAAGTTTGAGTGGAAGCTCGTCATCATCGTCGTCATCATCATCGTCGTCGTCGTCGTCATCGTCGTCTTTGCATCCTTATGATAGAAATATTGATACAAAAAAACAAAAGGAAGAGGGAGAAAGTTATACAGCACATACAGAGCAACTGATACCTAATACTGAGAAGGCTCAAATTGAATTGGCTATTGCAAATTCATTAAGAAATGGTGAAAGCCGTAATCAATTTGATGGAGGTTTTTCTTTATCGTCTTCTAGTAGCCCATTGCTTTTCACCTCAAGAAATGATTCAGATGTATTGGCCGTAGCCACCACGACCACTACTGCAGGGGTGTCTAATGCTCCCGTAGCCCCGGCACTCGCAGTAACCCTTACCGAACAGCAGAAAAGAAACAATCAGATTGCTGCTTTACGCAAAAGCGGTTTGTAATTTCTGAGGTAACCCCTGGAAATCCGTCAGTGGTTTTTAAGTAAACCCTGGCGGGTCGTCACACATGGAGAATTGTATTTTTATTTTAAATACGGCATAGTTAGCGTAATCAATAAAAATTTGTTTTTTAGAATTATGTGGAGACGTTATTGTGACCCCAATTGAGCTTTTTATCACTACTTTGCTTGTCAATACTCAGCCCCTACTTGCTTTTTTAGGAGTAGCTACGTCTGTTGTAGCCGTTCAACTTGCTGCAATATTTGCAGTTGCACTTATTTCTACTGCTGTGGTCATCAGTATTGTAAGTTTAATAATCTATAGCTGGAATAAACTGCCTCAAAAAGAAGTTGAACTTCATTCAAAGCTTGACTTAGACGAAGATTTTGAGGCAGATCCTGACTTAAACGAAGATCCTGACTTAAACGAAGATCCTGATTTAAAGCCAAATCCTGATTTAGAGACACCGCTAGAGAGACCACTTAGTTTGGAAGGACCTACAAGAATACAAGCTAAAACAGGCGCATCTGGTTATAAACCTGAACCTAAAATAATAGGGCAATATTATGACACATTAGAAACGATTATCGCTATTCATGCTTATCGAGATTTATGTTTACATATTGAAAAAACCATTTTAGAACCAACCCAAGATTCTATCACATATAAAATTGAGAAGAATCACTTAACCGCTTACCTGCATTCACAAAAAAGTATCACTAAAATAAATGTTGAGAATCTTTTCCGTGAATTAAATGGCAGATTTGATGTGGTTCTAAAGTTATTAACACACTGGAATGCAGACTGTAATAATATAAGCTTTTTGCAAGAACCGTTATCAGCATGTAAAAAGAGTATTTTTCCCAACCGTGACAAAAAAAATAAAGGTCAGGAGAGGTTTTTTAGATATACTGCTAATTTTTGGGCTTATGATGCAACCTGTCAATTATTAAATTGTTTTATTTGGTCCAAACCTTCAGAAGCGCATAAATTTTCCAATAGCTCTCCAGCGAATATTAGCTTATTAATAATAATGCCTATAGCTTTTACCAAGTATTTATCAATGATGAAAATCAACAACGATGGATCACAAACATGTTTACAAAGAACAGAAGGTGATTTTTGTAGTTATGCAGTTAATGATGTTATTGATTGTAAAATCTTTAGGCCGTTTTCAGAAATACATCCTGCCGATGCCAATACAAATATAAGTAGCAGATTTGCCGTGAATTCAAATTTAATAGTTTTAACAAACTATAATATTGGGGGCCAGTTATTACATGGCATAACCTATAAACAAGAGAAAGAAGTTGTAGTTGAACCTTCCCTTTTAATTACTGTGAATACTGTAACAGATAGCACAGAAAGGAGAACTACTAATAAGCCTTATAAAAAAATAGAAATAAGTGTAGAGGAAAAACCAACGCTTGAGAATCAATATTTGACTAATACTCCGGAAGTGATATTAGCTAATTTATTTGACAAAAATGTAGCAAATCCCTTTGAAAAAACAGACGTACTACGTACTATTTTAGAATATGCAGGATTACCATCTGACGCTTCGCAAGCTAGAAGAAAAAATAAATAATTTGTAAGCATAGCAGGATATACCAGATTGTATCTGGTATATCCTACACCATTTGCATGGTAACACGTTCGGTCAATCTGCAAAACAACTCCCAAGGCACAGTACCTGCATGCGTAGCCACATGCTCAATGGGTAAATTATCTCCCCATAAAGTCACTATATCCCCGATTTTAGGCTGAATTTGGTGTTGTAAGAGGCTTGTTAAATCAACGGTAATCATATCCATAGAAACCCGCCCTATCAAGGGGACTTGCTGGTTATGAATCAATACAGGGGTGCCATTTTGAGCATGCCAGGGATACCCATCTCCATATCCAATGGCAACCACCCCTACAAGACGATCTTCCAAAGAATTAACCCATGTGCCCGCATACCCTACCTGCTCTCCTGCTGTAACCCACTGAATCGCAATTAAAGTAGATACTAAGTTCATAGCGGGTTTTAGACCCAAATCAGATCCGGTACAATCTGAAAAAGGAGAGGCCCCCACCAATAATAGCCCAGGCCGCACCCAATCTCCCTGACACTCTGGCCAATGCACAATACCTGCAGAATTACAAAGAGAATAGGCCCCTGTTCGGGACCCCACTGTTTTAAAAAATAAGTCACGCTGACGCTTTGTCATATCATCTTGCTTATGATCTGCTTTAGCAAAATGCGTCATAAAACCAATGAGCTCAATATATCCTAAAGCAATAATTTCATCATAAGCGATTACAAATTGCTTAGGCGCAAATCCCAACCGATTCATCCCTGTATTAATTTTTAACCAAATTTTAAAAGGATAAACCTGTTTTTTTAAAATCTCAACTTGATAAGGTGCATGCACTACTTGAATAAAATCATATTGTTGAACAGCTTGGATATCTTCTTGAGAAAAAACACCTTCCATTAAAATAATATCGGTTTGAACCCCTGATTTTCGAAGCAAAATAGCTTCTTCAATACTGGCAACTCCAAAAGCATCCACCTCAGGAATAGCTTTAGCAACAGACACCATACCATGGCCATACCCATTTGCTTTAACCATAGCGATAATTTTCTTACCCGGAGCCATCTCTCGAATACGTTGCAAATTATGCTGTATGGCACTTTGAGAGATGTTTGCAATAATGCTTCTGCCCATTTATTATCCTGCTGGTATAAACGCTTGTTCGCTCATAAAATTATCAAATCGAGTACAGTGTCCAACGAAAGTTAATCGTAAAGTCCCAATAGGCCCATTACGGTGTTTTCCAAGAATAATTTCAGCAGACCCTTTATCTGGACTGTCTTCATTATAGACTTCATCTCTGTAAATAAAGGCAATTAAATCTGCATCTTGCTCAATAGCACCTGATTCACGTAAATCAGACATAATCGGTCGTTTATTCGGTCTTTGTTCTAAACTCCGATTTAACTGAGACAAGGCAATAACAGGCACTTTTAGTTCTTTTGCAAGGGCTTTTAAAGAACGTGAAATTTCAGAAATCTCAGCGGTTCTATTTTCAACATGACCAGATAAACGCATTAATTGTAAATAATCAATCACAATTAAGCCTAAATCACTTTCTCTAGCAATCCGACGAGCCCGCGCTCTTAATTCAATTGGGGATAAAGAAGGAGATTCATCAATATATAATTTGGCACTATTTAAAGTAACTACCGCACTACTGATTCTAGCCCAATCCGCATCTGCCATATTTCCAGTTCGTAGTTTATTTTGATCCACACGCCCTATAGAAGATAACATACGCGTGGCTAAATCTTCTCCAGACATTTCCATACTAAAGACTAAAACGGATTTCTCACTTTTTATAGCAGCATATTCTGCAATATTCATTGCAAATGAGGTTTTACCCATAGAAGGCCGACCAGCAATAACAATTAACTCTCCTGCATGTAATCCTGTAGTTAATTTATCAAAATCCTTAAATCCGGTGGAAATACCACTGATAGCATTTTGATCTTTGGCACGCGTTTCTATTTGAGTAATAGAGCGAGCCAAAATTTTCTTAATTTCTTCAGGACCAGGCCCTTTATTGCCACGCTCTGCTATATTAAAAACTTTCTGCTCAGCACTATCTAAAATTTCACCGCTAGAGCGCCCATCAGGTCGAAATGCCGACTCAGTAATTTCTGTACCAACAGAGACTAACTCTCGCAAAATAGCCCGTTCATGCACAATATCAGCATAAGCACTAATATTAGCGGCACTAGGCGTATTATTGGCAAGCTCACCAATATAGGCTAAGCCGCCCACATCATTTAAACGTTCTGATTTTTTTAGACATTCTGAAACCGTAATAACATCTAGTGGCTGACGTTCTGCTACTAAGCTTATCATGGCTTTAAAAATAAGTTGATGCTCGCGTCGATAGAAATCTTCTGCCTTAACACGTTCCACTGCTTGATCCCAAGCTTGATCTTGATTTGAAAGCATAAGCCCGCCTAATACGGCTTGCTCGGCCTCAATAGAGTGAGGAGGCGTTTTTATTAAATCAGAATTAGGAGAGGGAGCATTAGGAATCATAGTTGATAATGGTTATCCTAAAAAGAAAAAGAGAGAGAGAGAGAGAGTATTCTATATTTTTTTAAAATAAACCCAAAATGTGACTTCTGGGTTTATTTCATTTTTCAAATCTATTCTTTATCAGAACCAACTGATATTTTAACAGTACAGGTGACTTCAGCATGAGGCTGAATATCAATTTCATAATCACCTATTTCACGAATAGGGCCCATAGGCAAACGAATTTCTTGCCTTTTAACATCGAATCCTTTTTCTTTAAATGCTTTGCTAATCTCGGAAGTTCCAATAGAACCGTAGAGTTTTCCTTCATCACTCGATTTCATAATAAAATTGAGTTCGATAGCAGAAATTTCAGCCGCTCTTTTTTGTGAACTTAATAAACGATCATTTAAGACCGATTTAAGCTCAGCTTCCATTGCTTCAAATTTTACTCGATTACGAGCTGATGCAGGAAGCGCTTTACCTGTTGGATATAAATGGTTACGAAAATAACCACCCGCTACTGTCTTTTCTTCGCCAAACTTTCCTAAATTTCTTACGTCTTCAAGCAGAATAATTTGCATTGTAGAGTCCCCTTAATATTCTTTAATACATGTCATGTCTATCGCAATAAGCAATCAACGCTAAAAAGCGTGCTCTTTTAATTTCTTGCGTTAGTTTATGTTGGTAAATATTCTTAACACCAGTTATACGACTAGGCACAATTTTACCTGTTATGCCTATATATTTTCTTAAAAATCTTAGATTGGTATAAGATATAAAATCAACTGGAATTTTACCTTGTGTAAAAGGACAAAATTTCTTTTTATTGCTTTTAGCACGCCATGTGTTCGCCATACCCATATTAATTATCTCCTTCATCGGATTGTGCATACTCTTCGCTAGAAGATTGATGATACCCACCGCGTGACTCTTTTTCATCATCGGGTTTCATCATATGCGAAGGGGTTGTAATTGCTGAATCGCGTTTAATAACGAGTTTTCTTAAAACAGCATCATTATAACGGAATGCATATTCTAAATCGTTTAATGCTTCTTGATCACATTCGATATTAAACATTAAATAATGTGCTTTATAAGCTTTATTAATAGAATAAGCTAAAGGTCTTCTCCCCCAATCTTCTTCGCGATGTATTTTACCACCGTTTTTTTCTATAATAGCCTTATAACGATCTATCATAGCGGGAACTTGAGAACTTTGATCCGGATGAATCAAAAGTACAATTTCATAATGACGCATAAACACTCCTCATGGTTTACAAAAAGCTCTCTAAAATTTTACAATTTAAAGAGCAAGGAGAAAATCTAATATTTAGATTTCACAAATTTTTATTAACTTACTTCTTCTTCAGTTACGGGTGCACGATCCACAAAGCCAATAATAGCCATAGGCGCATTATCTCCTTTACGAAATCCACACTTTAAAATGCGCAAATATCCACCAGTTCGCTCTTTATTACGAGGACCAATGTCAGTAAATAATTTTGCAACCATTTCTTTATCTCGTAAACGATTGAAAGCCAAGCGACGATTCGCAACGCTATCCACTTTGCCTAGCGTAATAAAAGGCTCTGCAATAACCCGTAAAGATTTAGCTTTTGGTAAGGTTGTTTTAATAACTTCATGCCTTAATACTGCATTTACCATATTAGCAAACATAGCTTTACGGTGTGAACTATTACGATTTAACTGGCGACCAGAATGACGATGACGCATTTTTTAATCCTAATTTTTTACAAATTTTTAATTTTTAATCAAGAAACTTCTAATTTCAGCTTTTCCAAAGAGGCCGGAGGCCATCCTTCAAGTTTCATTCCAAGAGACAATCCCCGAGAAGTTAATACATCTTTAATTTCAGTTAAAGATTTTTTACCCAAATTCGGAGTTTTTAATAATTCCATCTCTGTTCGTAGTACTAGATCACCTATATAAAAAATATTTTCGGCTTTCAAGCAATTTGCTGAACGAACGGTTAATTCTAGTTCATCCACCGGAGATAACAATATAGGATCAATATGAATCTCTCTTTGTTCCTGATATAGTTTTTCTTCGCTTTTTAATTCTACAAAAACAGATAATTGATCGGCCAAAATTGTCGCTGCACTGCGAACGGCATCTTCAGGATCAATAGTTCCATTGGTTTCTAAATCAATAATCAACTTATCTAAATCAGTACGGCCTTCAACACGTGCTCTTTCAACAGAATAAGTCACTTTACGAACAGGAGAGAAAGAAGCATCTAACTGTAAACGACACACGCCTGTTGCGCCACCTTGCTGTTCTTCTTCTAATTTACGAGCTGCACTGGACTCATACCCACGGCCTTTAGCCACTTTCAATGTCATTTTGAAATGACGATCAGCAGTCAAATTGGCAATAACATGATCTGGATTCATAATCTCTACATCATGCTCTAAAGTAATATCGGATGCCTTAATGGGACCTATTCCAGATTTTTCTAATACCAATGTCACTTCATCTTTTTCAGTACTATGGATTTTAAAGGCAATTCCTTTAAGATTCAACATAATTCCAATGACATCCTCTAGTACGCCTACAGGAGCAGTATACTCGTGCTCGACTCCCTCTATTTGAGCTTCTACAGCCGCACACCCTGTCATTGAAGATAACAAGAGACGACGTAGTGCATTCCCTAAAGTATCTCCAAAGCCGCGCTCAAAAGGCTCTAAAGTAATCCTATTATGATTCTTTCCTATTTTTTGTACAAGAATATTTCGAGGCTTTAAAAATAGACGTGACATTAGCTGAATTCCTCCAATTTTAGATAGATAAATGCATGCTATTTAGAGTATAACTCTACAATTTTCTGCTCATCAATATCCGATGGCAGCTCATCTCTATCCGGTAAGCGTTTTAGCTCTCCAGAGAATGATGTAAAATCAACCTCTAGCCATGCAGATATTCCACTGCCAGTTTGGGCTCTTTTGAGCGCATCTTGTATGCGAATTTGTCCCTTACTTCTTTCTCTTATAGAGACTACATCACCCACTTTTACACGATAAGAAGCAATGTTCACACATCTACCATTTACCATAATCGATTTATGCGCTACTAATTGTCTAGATTCACGACGAGTTATAGCAAAACCCATACGATAGACAACATTATCTAAACGAGATTCCAATAATTGCAACAAAATAGTACCTGTTGCGCCTGTCATGCTAGCCGCTTCTTTATATAAATTTCTAAATGGTTTTTCTAGCATCCAGTACTTCATTCTTAATGATTGCTTTTCAATTAATTGCAATCCATACCCTGTCTCACGCGCACGGCGTTGACCATGCTGACCTGGTGGGGTGGCAAACTTACATTTTGATTCTATATCGCCTGATTTAAAATCAAGATCTTTCTTGTAGCGCCTGGATATCCGACACGTTGCTCCAGTGTATCTAGCCATTTCTCAAATACCTTATATTTATTTATTAATCGTTAAACTCGACGCTCTTTGGGCGCTCTACAACCATTATGGGGAACTGGTGTTACATCCAGAATTTCAATTATCGTTGCAAAATCTCTCACTGCACGTATTGCAGCATCGCGACCTGGCCCAGGTCCTTTAACACGGACTTTAGCAGTTTGAATGCCATAAAGCTCTTTAGCTTTTTGAAGCGCATGCATTGCAGCAACTTGTCCAGCAAAAGGAGTACTTTTACGAGAACCACGGAACTTACGTTCACCAGAAAATGACCAGGTAAGCGAATTACCATCTAGATCAGCCACCGTAATCTTCGTATTGTTAAAAGAAGCATTAATGTGAACGACAACATGCTCTACATGTCTTTTTACTTTTTTCTTACGTCCTGCTTTATCTTTGCCTTTTTTTCCAGCGACTTTTTCAGTGGTTTTTTCCAGCCCAACATCGGGTTGAGCGGGGTTAACCGATGAACTTTTTTCTGTATTTTCTGTGCTCTCTATAGACATAACTGACTATTTCACCCTTTTATATAATTACTTTTTACCTGCTACCACTTTGCCTCGTTTTCCCTTACGGGTACGGGCATTCGTTTTAGTCCGTTGGCCACGCACTGGCAAACCAAATTTATGACGTAAGCCCCGATAACAACCAGAATCTCGCAACTGCTTAATTCTCATAGCGACTTCACGACGCAAATCACCTTCTAACACATACTCTGCTGCAAATTTTTGCAAATCTGCAACCTGAGACTCTGTTAGTTCTTTAACTTTTACGTCTCCAGCAATATTACATTGCTTACACATTTCTTTTGCTCTGGTTTGGCCAATTCCATACACGCCACGCAAGGCAATACGAATATGTTTGTGAGATTCTAATGGAACCCCTTGTATCCGAACTACGGACATGGTTTGTATCTCCCAATTTAAATAATGAATAACTTAAAGATATAATAAACACAATAGACTACGTGAAGTCTAATTAAAAAGCAAGAAAAAGTTAAAATTCATCTAACTAAATGTTAAACTTCTTAACCTTGACGTTGCTTATGCTTAGGATTATCCTTGCAAATAATAAATAATGTTTTTTTATTCCGTTTCGTGCGCATAACTTGTATACAACCTTTGCACATTTTTCGGATGGATGCACGAACTTTCACAACTCAACCTCTTCTTGTATAACTTTACTAATATTAACCCAATAAACCAAAACCACTCATGCCTGCACTACTACTTTTTTGATTCGCCTTTTTCATTAAAGACTCATATTGCTGTGACATCAAATGAGCCTGAACTTGTGCAATAAAATCCATCACCACCACAACAATAATCAGTAAAGAAGTTCCACCAAAATAAAATGGTACATTCCAGCCCATTCTTAAAACTTCCGGCAACAAAGCCACCCCTGTTATATACAAACCACCAACAAAGGTTAATCTTGTCATTACTTTATCTATATAATTTGCTGTATTCTCACCAGGTCGAATGCCTGGTAAAAATGCACCAGAACGCTTTAAGTTATCGGCAGTATCTCTTGGATTAAACACCAAGGCCGTATAAAAAAAAGCAAAAAACATAATAGCTGAAGCAAATAAAATCACATATAAAGGCTGACCTGGCTGCAAACTAAACCCAATATCTGTTAGCCATTCATACCCTTGTGACTTTCCAAACCAAGAACTAATCGTTGCTGGGAATAGAATAATACTAGAAGCAAAGATAGGCGGAATAACACCGGCCATATTCACTTTTAAAGGTAAGTGACTTTGCTGCGCAGCATAAATTTTATTTCCTTGCTGACGCTTGGCATAATTAACTGTAATTTTTCTTTGTCCACGCTCTATGAAAACAACAAAAGCCGTTACCCCTAACAACAAAATCAAAATCAATAACAGAGTAATAGGCGACATGGTTCCTTGTCGCACTTGCTCAAAAGTACTTCCCATCGCTCTAGGTAACCCAGAAACAATACCGGAAAATATAATTAAAGAAATCCCATTGCCTACACCGCGCTCAGTAATACGCTCTCCTAACCACATTAAAAACATTGTTCCCGTCACTAAAGAGACGACGGTTGTTAGCGTGAATACATACCAAGGCACTAACGCTGATTCGACACCAAAAACTTTAACCATACCAAACGCTTGGATGGTTGCCAAAACTACCGCTCCATAACGTGTATATTGGCTAATTTTACGCTTTCCAGTTTCACCTTCTTTTTTTAACTGCTCAAATGGAGGATAAGCCACTGTTAATAATTGAACAACAATAGAAGCTGAAATATAAGGCATCAAACCAAGTGAAAACAAAGAAAGCCTTTGCAGCGCTCCACCTGAAAACAAATCAAATAAACCTAAAATACCACTTTGATTAGTTGAAAATAGCTCTTTTAATCGGCTCACATCTAGTCCTGGAACAGGAATATGAGCACCAATTCTATAAACAATAATGGCTAACACAACAAATATCAGGCGGCTTTTCAATTCAGCTAAGCCGCTTTGTTTTGTTTTTTTAGATTGATTTATCCCTTTTTTAGACAATCGATCCACCTAATGCTTCAATGGCAGCTCTAGCGCCTTTAGTAACTTTTAAGCCTTGTACAGTAACTAATTTTTTAAGTTCGCCACTTAAAATAATTTTTGAAAACTTAATATTTTTAGATAAAATATTCGCTTTAATTAAAGTATCTAAATTAACAATGTCACCTTCTAGCTGATTCAACTCATCTAGTCTCACTTCTTGAGTCAGTAAAGATTTTTTAGAGGTAAATCCTACTTTTGGGAGTCGACGTTGCAAAGGCATTTGACCACCCTCAAATCCCACTTTATGGTATCCACCAGCTCTGGCTTTTTGACCTTTGTGACCACGACCACACGTTTTTCCAACTCCACTGCCTGGACCGCGTCCAACGCGTAGCGCTTTTTTAACTGCACCAGGCGCTCTTTGTAAGGTATTTAATCTCATGCTTCCACCTGCCAACTTACTAAATAAGAGATTTCATTTATCATGCCACGATTCTCAGGCGTATCAATAACCTGTGTCGTTTGACGAATACGTTTTAAACCTAAACCAGCAGCACAGCCAATATGATTTTTTTTTCTACCGCTTAAACTTTTATTAAGTGTTACGAATATCATTTTTTGATGTTTATTTTTTGGATCAGTCACTTGCTTTATCCTCAAAAATTTCTTGAACTTGCTTTCCACGTTTATCAGCAACGCTTTGAGGCGAATTCATGCTCATTAATGCACGAATCGTTGCACGACCTACATTAATAGCATTTTTAGAACCATATACTTTTGACAAAACATTTTTTACGCCTGCCAATTCAAATATTGGGCGCATAGAACCACCCGCAATAATTCCCGTCCCTTCAGAAGCAGGCCTCATAAAAACCTTTGAAGCGCCATGATTTGAAGCCATAGCATGATACAAAGTAGAACCATTTAAAGAAATATCAATAAGATTTTTACTTGCATTATCAATACCCTTACGAATAGCTTCAGGTACTTCTCTGGCTTTACCACATCCGATACCGACTCGGCCATTTCTGTTACCAACCACAACGAAAGCTGAAAAACTAAAAATTTTGCTTCCTGAGGTTACTTTGGTAACTCTACGAATCCCAACTAATTTGTTGTCTAATTGTCCTATCTCGGCCATTTATATTACCCTCAAACTAAACTATTAAACCATTTGCTCGAGCCGCATCGACTAATGCTGCAATTCGACCATGATATTGAAAACCAGACCGATCGCAAGCAACACGCTCGATACCTGCCGCCTTTGCTCGTTCAGCAATTAAACGTCCAACTTCTTTAGACAAACGAATCTTACCGCCTTCTTCAGTAGGCTCTGCCTGAGAAATGACTTTTTCTAAACTAGAAGCACTCACTTGTACTTTTCCGCCTACAGGCGCTAAAATTTGGCAATAAATATGATTGTTAGAACGATGTAAGGTTAATCTAGAAATCCCTGTTTCCACGCCTAATTTCTTAATGTGCTCACTGGTTTTTCTTGCGCGATGTTTTCTTTTTAATCGCTTACCCAAACTTTTGGTGTTTTTAGTGTTTTTTGTACTCATAATTATTTCTTCTTCTTCGTTTCTTTTAGACGAATTACTTCATTTTTATAACGAATTCCTTTGCCTTTATAAGGTTCAGGTTTACGTATACCCTTACCGATATTACGAATATCAGCTGCAGCTTGGCCTACCGCTCTTTTACAAATACCCGTTACAACAATTTCAGTTGCACTAGGGCATTCTAAAGCAATACCTTGTGGGGCTACATAATGTATAGGATGAGATAAACCTAGAGTTAAATCTACTCTTGATAACCCATCTTGTGTTTTACTAGCTTGCACACGATACCCAACACCTACTAATAACAAAGATTCCGAATAACCATGCTCGACACCTTTGACATTATTGGCTAAAAGAGCACGTGTCAAGCCTCTTAAAGCCTTCGCTTTAAGATTATCTTGATCATTAGCAGCCACCAATAATTGGTTATCTTGAATAGTTACGTCAATGCAACTTGGCAACTCGTGAACTAATTCACCTTTTGGTCCTTTAATGTGTACATTAGAACCATTTATTTCAACAGAAACATTTTTTGAAAAATCTATAGGGGCTTTACCAACTCTGGACATAATCAGATCCTACGCAACATAACATAAAATTTCGCCACCTAAGCCTAAGGCTCGAGCAGCACGTTCGGACATTACGCCTTTTGAAGTCGTAACAATGGCCATACCAAGGCCATCCATAACACGAGGCAATTCATCATGCCCCTTAAAAACACGCAAACCAGGCTTACTGATTCTTTGACTTTTCTCTATAACAGGCTTTCCGTTATAATATTTCAAACCCACTCTCAATTGTGGCTTCTTATCAGAACCTTCAATATGATAGCCAGTAATATACCCTTCTTTTTCTAATACCTTCAGTATTTCAATTTTTATCTTTGAAGATGGTAATGTTATTTCAGCCTTATTACGCATTTGTGCATTTCGCATACGGGTCAATAAATCAGCAATCGGATCAGTCATACTCATTTCAATATTCTCCTAGAACTACCAACTCGCCTTAACTAAACCAGGTATTTCACCCTGCATAGCTCGGCGTCTTATTTCATTACGGCATAATCCAAATTTACGATACACCCCATGTGCCCTTCCGGTACGCTGACAACGACGTGTTCTTCTTACTGAGCTTGAATCCCGAGGCATTTTTTCAAATGCAGCTAAAATTTCAAATTTTTTCTCTATCCCTAAGGCTGGATCTTTCAATTGTTGACTTAGCTTTTGGCGCTTTTCACGTCTTTGTAAACTTTCTCTTTTCTTTTCACGCCGCATCATTCTTTTACTTGCCATAATGGTTTCTCTTATCTATTGTGAAGAAGTATCTTTAAACGGAAAATTAAATGCCTTTAATAAAGCCAAAGCTTCTGCATCTGTTTTTGCAGAAGTTTTAATCGTAATATCAAATCCACGAATTTTATCTACTTTATCATAATCTACTTCAGGAAAAATAATTTGCTCTTTAATGCCTAAATTATAATTTCCTCTAGAATCAAAACTTTTAGCACTTAAACCACGAAAATCTCGTACTCTTGGTAAGGCGATTGCAAGCAATCTATCTAAAAATTCATACATCCGATTACCACGTAGAGTCACTTTACACCCAATTGGCCAACCATCTCTAATTTTAAATGCAGCATTAGACTTTCTAACCAGCGTCACCACTGATTTTTGACCCGCAATAGCATCCATATTTTGTTGAGCAAAGGCAATTACTTTTTTATCTTGCGCAGCGTCACTATCGCTCATATTTAAATGTATGGCTTTAATTTGAGGCACTTGCATAATATTTTTATATTTAAATTGCTCACGCAATTTATTTTTAATCGTTTCTTGATACAAAGTTTTTAAACGAGGCACCTTTTTTAGGTTTTGATCAGAACTAGACATCAATCACCTCACCAGATTCTTTAAAGAAACGTACTTTTTTGCCATCTTCTAAAGTTTTAAATCCTACTTTTCCAATTTTATTTGTCTTTGGATTTAATAATGCGACATTTGATATTGGAAGCGGCATTTCCTTGGAAACAAGACCACCTGGCTGTTGTTTTTCTGGATTAGAATGAGGCTTAGGCTTTTGATGCTTTTTCACCATATTAATGCCTTGTACCACTGCAAAATAGCCCGCTTTAGGATTTGATTTCTTTTTCACAATCCGAAGCACTGAGCCAGTACGCCCTTTATCTTTGCCTGTGATAACTATTACGTTATCATTTTTTTTAATTTTATTCATTTTAACTCTCTCACCATTACAGCACTTCGGGTGCGAGCGATATAATTTTCATAAAGTTAGCTCGTAATTCACGAGTAACCGGTCCAAATATACGCGTCCCAATTGGTTGCTTTTGCGCATTTAACAAAACCGCCGCATTACTATCAAAGCGGATAGAAGATCCATCTTCACGACGAACTCCTTTACGCGTCCGAACAACAACAGCGAAGAAAACTTCTCCTTTTTTTGCTTTACTACCTTTGCTACCCTGTGGTATAGCCTCTTTTATCGATACCTTAATAATATCTCCAATCCCCGCATAACGGCGATGAGATCCACCAAGCACCTTGATGCACATGACTTCACGGGCGCCACTATTATCTGCCACGTCAAGACGGGTTTGCATCTGAATCATGTTAACTCTCCGTTATATCTTCTTATTTAGCCTGTTCAACTACTTGTACAATTTTATGAGTTTTGGTTTTAGATATAGGGCGAACTTCAATAATTTCCACCTTATCACCAACTTTACTTATATTATTTTTATCATCAGCCTGATACTTTGTAACTTTACGTTGCACTTTTCCATATACAGCATGAGGACGCGACCATTTTACTTCTACAGTACGAGTCATATCTCGTTTATCACTAGTAACAACACCCGTGATAGGTTTTCTAGTTATTTTATTTTCTACTTCTGTCATTTTAAGACTCCCAATTCAATTAACTCAGCTTGACGAATCAAGGTCTTTTGACGAGCAATGTCTTTTCTTACTTTTCTTAACAAATGATGTCTTGGCAATTGACCTACACCACTTTGCATTTTAAGCTTAAATTGTTCTTTAATTAACAATTCTAGGGTTTCATTTTTCATTACATCACCGTCCTTTCTACAACAATCGTGGGGACCGGCAATTTAGCCGCTGCTAAAGCAAATGCCTTATCAACAACACTACGAGGCACACCCTCTATTTCATACAATATAGTACCTGGCTTAACCAAGGCTACCCAATATTCCACATTACCTTTACCTTTACCTTGACGGACTTCTAAGGGTTTTTCTGTAATTGGTTTATCTGGGAATATACGAATCCAAATTTTTCCACCGCGTTTTACATAGCGAGTCATCGCACGACGAGCAGCCTCAATTTGTCTAGAAGTAATTCTAGCGCATTGCGTTGCTTTTAAACCATACTCACCAAAACTCACTTTACTACCACGTTGCGCTAAGCCGCGATTGCGGCCCTTATGCATTTTTCTAAATTTTGTTCTTTTAGGTTGTAACATGATTGACCTCTACTTCTGTTCAGCAGTTTTAAACGCCGCTGTAGCGGTATCTTTATTTTTATCTAGGTTTTTATCCAAAACCTCACCCTTGAAAATCCAGACTTTTACACCAATAATTCCATATTGAGTTGATGCTCTAGCTTCTGCATAATCAATGTTAGCCCTAAAAGTATGCAAAGGAACACGACCTTCTCTTATACTTTCTGAGCGAGCAATTTCTGCTCCCCCTAAACGACCAGCAACCCTCACTTTAATCCCTTGTGCGCCTAAACGAGTAGCATTTTGCATGGCACGCTTCATTGCTCTTCTAAACATCACACGACGTTCTAATTGTTCAGCAATACTTTGTGCTACTAACAATGCATCCAATTCAGGAGGCTTAATTTCTTTGATATCGATAGTAACAGGCACGCCCATAATACGTGCAACACTCTGCTTTAATTTTTCAATATCTTCGCCTTTTTTCCCAATTACAATACCGGGACGCGCTGTATGAATCGTAAGTTTAGCACTCTTCACGCCTGGACGCTCAATATCAATTCTACTCACGAATGCTTTTGCTAATTTTTTCCTTATGTCTTCGCGCGCTTTTATATCTTTATTTAAGTTATCCGCGAATTCACTTTTTTCTTTAGCAAACCATTTAGATCGATGTTCCTCAACGATACCTAATCGAATACCGGTTGGATGAACTTTTTGACCCATAACACCCTCTCCTGTTTACGCAGTTTGTACTACCGTAATTTTAATATGACAACGACGCTTTATAATCTGATTTCCTCGGCCTTTTGCTCTTGCTTTAAATCTTTTTAAAACCGGAGCTTCATCAACCAAGATACTCTTTATCATCAAGGTATCAATATCTAACCCTTGATTATGCTCAGCATTTGCAAGAGCTGATGCTAAAAGTTTCCCAAGAATAGGGGCTGCTTTTTTTTCTACAAATTTTAACATTTCAGTGGCTTGCGCTACTGATAGGCCCCGTAATTCTTTTGCAACCAAACGCACTTTCTGAGGAGAAAGGCCTGCGTGTTTTAATGTTGCTGTGACTTCCACCATCATATTCCCCTAATTAACGCTTAGATTTATCTGTTTTTCTATCGCCAGCATGACTTCGAAAAGTACGAGTCGGAGCGAATTCTCCTAGCTTTTGACCAACCATATTTTCAGAAACCAATACAGCAATATGGATTTTACCATTATGAACCATAAAAGTGATTCCTACAAAATCTGGCATAATCGTGCTACGTCGTGACCATGTTTTGATCACTAGTTTACCACGTTCACCGCTTTTGCGTAAGGTTCTAACCTTTTTTAATAAGGTAGGGCAACAATACGGCCCTTTTCTAATTGAACGTGCACCTGGCATAATTAACCTCTATCTCTTCGTCTTATAATTAATTTAGTAGACGCTTGTTTACGATTTCTTGTCTTCCTACCTTCTGGCTTACCATTAGCATTACAAGGTGGTCGACCTCCAGAAGTACGACCTTCACCGCCTCCTAATGGATGGTCCACTGGGTTCATAGCTACGCCTCGAACCGTTGGTCTAATACCACGATGTCTAGAAGCACCTGCTTTACCCAAAACTCTTAAACCATGTTCGCCATTACCAACTTCGCCTATTACCGCTCTACAAATCGATAATACTTTACGCATTTCACCAGAAGGTAGACGAATAGTAGCATATTGGCCTTCTCTTGCCATAAGACGAGCATAAGCACCCGCACTACGCACTAACTGTGCTCCTTTTCCGGGCTTTAGCTCAATATGATGAATCAGAGATCCTACAGGAATATTATTCATAGGTAAACAATTTCCAGATGCAATTGGAGCATCTTGTCCAGAAACTACTTTATCCCCTACTTTTAAATTTCTTGGTGCTAGCATATACCGTTTTTCACCATCTTGATAGATCAATAAGGCAATATTTGCACTACGATTAGGATCGTACTCTATTCTAGAAACATTTGCTGTAATACCATCTTTATTACGCTTAAAATCAACATCCCTTAAACGACGTTTATGTCCACCACCTTGACGAGGGACAGTACGACGACCGGTGTTATTACAACCACCGCTTCTATTTTTCTTAGATGTTAGACTTTTTTCAGGCTTGCCTTTATGTAAGCCTTCCGTTTTCACGTTGACTTTAAAACGTTGCCCTGGTGTAACTGGTTTTAATTTAATCAGTGCCATAATTTATTCCAAACCTTCAAAATTCAATTCAGTCCCGTGACTTAATTTGATGTACGCTTTTTTACGTTTATTTTTTCTGCCAGCAATAGATCCTTTTTTGACCCGCTTTCCAGCTAAAATAAGAGTGGTTACTGACTCAACCTTTCCTACTAAATCGGGAAAGAAATGCTCTATAGCTCTAGAAACTTCTAATTTAGTTGCATCTGGTTTAACCCAAAAAGTCACTGAATTTTCTCTTGTTCCAGAATTAGTCGTTTTTTCAGACACTAAAGGAGCAATAAGAATTTGGCTTAATCGCCCTAAATCTAATATATTCATCCTAAAGCCTCCTCAAATTTTCTTAGAGCATCCACTGTTATTAAAACTCTATCAAATTTTAATAATTTTACAGGATCAACACCACCGACTTCTTTAACCAAAATTTTCGGTAAATTACGAGAAGCTAAATATAAATTTTCTGTCATTTTAGCTTCAACAATTAAAACATTATCTAAACCGTAATCACTCAATTTTTTAACCAAAAATTTAGTTTTTGGACCTTCAATCGTAAAATCATCAACAATAATTAAACGATTTTGACGAGCCAATTCTGATAATATCGACTGCATTGCAGCACGATACATCTTTTTATTTATTTTTTGTTTATGGTTTTGGTCCGTTCTTGCTGCAAAAGTACACCCACCGGAGCGCCATAATGGGCTACGGATTTGACCTGCTCGCGCACGCCCGGTTCCTTTTTGCTTCCACGGCTTGCGTGTACTACCAGATACTTCAGCTCTGGTTTTTTGTTTTTTTGTACCCTGACGTTGTGAAGACAATTGTGCGACCACAATTTGCTGCACTAAATCTTCATTAAACTGTCTTCCGAATAATACTTCAGACACATTTATTTTATTATTTATCCCGCCGCCGGGTATTGTAATAGGTAATTCCATCAATCATACCCCCCTTAGGCCGTTGCTTCTTGTTTTGATCTTGACTTAACAGCTGATCTAATGATGATATCACCACCAGGGCAACCAGGAACTGCACCTTTAATAAGCACTACGTTACGTTCAGAATCAACTCTGACTATTTCAAGATTTTGTACTGTTACTCTATGACCGCCCATACGACCTGCCATCTTTTTACCTTTAAATACGCGACCTGGGGTTTGGTTTTGACCAATAGAACCCGGTACACGATGCGAACGAGAGTTACCATGTGAATTATCTTGCGTACGGAAGTTCCAACGGACTACTGTACCAGTAAAACCATGACCAATTCCCGTTCCTACAACATCAATCAATTGACCTACAGTAAATTGATCTAATGTAAAAACATGGCCCACTTTAAAGTCAATAGACTCATCATCTTCTAATCTAAATTCCCAAAGTCCTCTGCCGGCTTCAATCCCTGCTTTTTTATAAATGCCAGTCATCGGCTTATTCACTCGACTCGCTTTACGAGAACCAGTGGTAACCTGATAAGCATTATAGCCATGACGCTCTTTGGTTTTAATATCTGTAATCACAATAGGTGATAATTCTATAACTGTTACACCAATGGATTCGCCTGATGGCGTAAAAACTCTGGTCATTCCCAACTTTCGACCAATTAATCTAGCACTTAACATTTTTTATACCCCTAAAAAAGCCTAAACAAGGCTCAACTGACTGCAATTTGAACATCGACACCAGCTGCCAACTCTAATTTCATTAATGCATCTACTGTTTTATCCGTAGGCTCTGCAATAATAATTAATCTCTTATGTGTACGAATTTCGTATTGATCCCGAGCATCACTATCAATGTGAGGAGAAATCAAAATAGTAAGACGCTCTATGCTGGTAGGCAAAGAAACCGGTCCTCTTATTTGCGCACCTGTACGTTTTGCAGTGTCAACAATCTCTTGTGTTGCTCTGGCAATGGCACGATGATCAAATGACTGCAAACGAATGCGTATGGTTTGATTTTTTTTTGCAAGTGGCAATACTTGACTTTTTTTGATACTAGTACTTGTGCTCATAATCTATACGATCCCAATCCTCTTTATGTAATTACTTTGTTCGATCAGTTATAACTTTTTCTGCAATATGATTAGGAGCTTCAGCATATTTCTTAAATTCCATGCTGTAAGTTGCACGGCCTTGCGTCATTGATCTCACAACTGTTGCATAACCAAACATTTCTGATAATGGAACTTCCGCCTTAATCTCTTTGCCAGATGGACCATCTTCCATGCCTAACATAATACCGCGACGTCTGTTTAAATCACCAACCACATCACCCATATATTCTTCTGGAGTCACAACTTCAACAGCCATAATAGGCTCTAATAATTTTGCACCTGCTTTTAAAGCCCCTGCTTTAAAACCAATTCTAGCAGCGCTCTTAAACGCATTTTCATTAGAATCGACATCATGATATGAACCGTCAAATAACGTTACTTTCACATCGACAACAGGATATCCAGCCAAAACACCATTTTGAACTTGTTCTTGAACCCCTTTATTAATAGCTGGGATAAAATCTTTTGGTACAACCCCACCTTTAATTTCATCAAAAAACATATAACCAGCACCAGCTTCATTAGGCTCAATTCTAAGCCATACATGCCCATACTGACCTTTACCACCGGTTTGACGAACATACTTACCTTCTTGTTCTACCGATTTTGTAATCGTTTCGCGATAAGCAACTTGTGGATTTCCAACATTAGCCGATACCCCAAATTCACGTTTAAGACGATCAACCAAAACATCCAAATGTAACTCGCCCATACCAGAAATAATGGTTTGGCCTGACTCTTGATCCGTAAAAACTTTAAAAGAAGGATCTTCTTTTGCTAATCTTCCTAAACCAAGACTCATTTTTTCTTGGTCAACCTTTGTTTTTGGCTCAATAGCTACGGAAATAACAGGTTCTGGAAATATCATACGTTCTAGAACAATAGGCTGCTTCATATCACATAAAGTATCACCTGTAGTGGTTTCTTTTAACCCTACTACTGCAGCAATATCGCCTGTAAAAACTTCTTTTATTTCTTCTCTTTCATTGGCATGCATTCTTAAAATACGGCCAAAACGTTCTTTTTTACCATCTTTTGTCGCATTTAAAACGGTTGCACCGGCTTCTAATTTACCAGAATACACTCTAAAGAAAGTAAGGGTACCTACGAATGGATCGTTCATAATTTTAAACGCTAAAGCTGAAAAAGGCTCATCGTCCCTTGGGGCTCTAGAAACTTCATCGTCTGTATCCATACTAGAAGTACCCACCATAGGTGGAATATCTTCTGGCGATGGCAAATAATAAATCACTGCATCTAATAAAGCTTGAACGCCTTTATTTTTAAAAGCGGATCCACATAAAACAGGAATAATTTCATTTGCAAGTGTTCTTACACGAATAGCTTGACGAATTTCATCTACTGAAAATGCGGTTCCTTCCAAATATTTTTCCATCATTTCTTCAGATGATTCAGCTGCCGCTTCTAGCATAGATTCACGCCATTTTTCACATTCTGCTTGCATTCCTTCTGGAATATCTTTGGCTACATAACTCATTCCTTGAGTTGAATCATCCCAATAAATCGCTCTCATGGTAATAAGATCAACCACACCTTCAAATTTGTCTTCAGCACCAATTGGCAGTTGCAAAGGAACCGGATTTGCGCCTAAACGTTGACGAATTTGACCTATAACACGCAAGAAATTTGCACCCGCTCTGTCCATTTTATTAACGAACCCAACACGAGGCACACGATATTTATTAGCTTGACGCCAAACTGTTTCAGATTGAGGCTCTACCCCGCCTACCGCACAAAATAAAGCACAAGCACCGTCTAACACGCGTAAAGAACGCTCTACTTCAATAGTAAAATCAACGTGTCCCGGAGTATCAATAATATTAATATTATGAGCAGGAAACTGCTTATCCATTCCGCTCCAATGCGTAGTAGTAGCAGCCGAAGTAATGGTAATTCCTCTTTCTTGTTCTTGTTCCATCCAATCCATAATAGCCGCGCCATCATGAACTTCACCTATTTTGTGAGACACACCAGTATAAAACAACACCCGCTCTGTAGTAGTAGTTTTACCTGCATCAATATGGGCCATAATGCCGATATTACGAACTTGCTTTAATGGTGTTTTACGTGTTGCCACAAGGTGACTCCTATCCTAAAATTAAAAATTAATTACCAACGGAAATGAGAAAACGCTTTATTAGCTTCTGCCATACGATGCGTATCTTCTCTCTTTTTCACAGCTCCGCCTTTACCGCGACCACTTCCACCTGCACTTTCATCATCAGCAGCGTCCATTATTTCTGCGGCTAATCTGGCTGTAAAGCCTTTTTCACCACGTTTTCTGGCGTATTCAATCAACCAACGAAATGCTAAAGTGACAGCACGTACAGCTCTTACTTCGATTGGCACTTGATAGGTTGCGCCCCCAACTCGTCTTGATTTTACTTCAACACTAGGTTGGACATTTTCAAGCGCTTTTTTAAACACTTCTAAAGGATCTTTTTTGATCTTAAGCTTAATAATATCGAAAGCATCATAAATTGCTTTTTCAGCAATAGATTTTTTACCATCTTTCATTACATGATTAATAAACTTAGCCAAAAGTTGACTATGGTGAACGGGATCTTGCAAAATCTCTCTTTTAGGGGCCCTGTTTCTTCTTGACATATAATTAGATTTCCAATATTAATTTATTAAGCTGCAGTTTTTGGACGTTTAGCACCGTACTTAGAACGACTTTGGCGACGTTTAGCAACCCCTGAAGCATCCAAACTACCACGAACCACATGATAACGAACACCTGGTAAATCAGGAACACGACCGCCTCGAACTAATACAATCGAGTGCTCTTGCAAATTATGGCCTTCACCACCAATATATGCTGTTACTTCATATCCGTTTGTCAATTTGACCCGGCATACTTTACGAAGTGCAGAGTTTGGTTTTTTTGGCGTTACGGTATAAACCCGCGTACAAACACCCCGACGTGCAGGACAAGTCATTAATGCAGGACATTTTGACTTACGAACAATCGCTTTACGTCCTTTACGAACTAATTGATTCACTGTTGCCATTGCTAGATAAACACTCCATACGAGTTCAAAGTCTATAAAATAAAACGAAAAAAATTAGGAACTTCAGAAAATATTTGATTTCGTGAAATTCTAATTTTTTTCAAGAATTATGTCAAGCATAATCCAAGAATTCTGTAGAACTACCGCAATATTAGCTATGTAGCTCGATTTAAAATAGGTTGATTTACCCAATTGAAAGGAGATTATATACTATGTTTTATAAAAAAACACTAAATAAATAAATTAAAGTGTTAAAAAACTTTAAATCAACAAAATTAACTAACTTTAAAAAGTTTACAAAATTAAAGTGCACACCTAAACGACAATTTGCTACATTATATATATACTCAAAATAATAGAAATCTGTACCCCTATCATTCTATAACGAGTCCTGTAAGCGTTTACAGCACTCACTTTTTCAGGACTGATAAAAAAGTCAGTTAATCGAATAAGTTAATACTTTGAAAAAATGCCCTGGACAGATGCTTTTTTGAATGCTTCTATGATTTTATCAGGTATGGGCCCTGTAAATACTTTGCAAACACAAGGTGGCAAAATATTTTCTGGATGTTACGCCCTATTTAGTGGAACGCTCTTTTTAGTCACTATTGCGATTGTTTTTGCACCAGTAATTCATCGGTTTTTTTATCTCTTTCACTTAATCGATGACAAATAGCCAAACCACTCAAATGCATTACAAAATAGAAATAGGAACTTGCAAAATACGTTCTGTTAACCAAAAAATATGATCACATTGATTAATTAATAATCCAAAAGGCAATTCATTATCTTCAATATATTTAGTAAGCGCTGCTAACTGTTTTAAAGCAACTGTTTTGCCCATTTTAATTTCAATCGGTACATGCGCAAAGGGCGTTTTTACTATCAAATCAATTTCTGCACCTTTTGCAGTTCGATAATATTGAAAATCTACATTACCCATACCTCGCGCCTGAATTCCTTTAATAATTTCCTCAATAATAAAGCTCTCAAAAGAATGACCTGATTGTGGGTGCTGTAATAATTGCTCATAATTCGTTATTTTTTGCAAATAATGTAATAAACCACTATCTATCATATACCCTTTAGGTCGTTTAACCAATGATTTTATTTTAGAAAATGCATCATGCTCAATATTGCGCCATAAAAAAGTTTGCTGAGCTATTTGCAAATATTCATTAATAGATTTTTCTGTAATTTCAAGACTTCTAGATAAGTCAGCTTTATTAATAATAGTACCCGATAGGGACGATAGAATACTCAAGAATCGTTGATAAGCAATTTTATTTAATTTGGGAAATAAAGTAGAGATGTCTCTGTTAATATACGTTGCATAATAATTTTTCATCCAATCCTGATACATTATATTATCATTTGATAATAAGGGCTCAGGATACCCTCCATAGAGCCAACAGTGACGCATTTGCGCATTACTGAGATGGGGAGGCGTTAATATAATAGTTTTTTTGGTGTGTGACTCAAAAAAAAGAGTATAAAAATCACTCAACGCGGTCTGATACAATTCATTCGCTTTTAACCCTCCCATCGGAATAATACCCACTCTACCTGCTAGAGAATCAGATAGATGTGCTGTGATGTCGGGGCTACTAGAGCCTGTCAAAATAAAACGACCTTTTTGCCCTCTATTGGCATCAATAACGCCCCGTAACACTTTAAACAGTTGAGGGTATTCTTGCGCTTCATCAATCACAATATCTGTAGAATATTGTTCAAAAAAAAGTTCAGGTGAGCTCGCAATAAGAGCCAAATCAGAGGGCTGTTCTAAATCAAAATATTTCCAATCTTTTCGAAGGTTTTTTGCAAAAGCCGTCTTACCTACCTGGCGAGGCCCCAAAAGACATAATACGGGAAAATTTTTTAAATAACGTTGCGCTAAATCTGTACAGTTTCTATGCAGATACATGCTTTATCCCTCCAATTTACATCCTTTATGATAGACAATTTGGAGGGGTAAAGCAACTTTTCATAAAAAAGCCGACATAAGCCGGCTTTTTTATTTTTGAGTTTTAGTAACACACTAGCGCTCGGTAGAAGAATTTAATGCTTCACTTAAAGCATGTTCAACATCTTGAGCGGTCAGTGCAACTGAACCTCGATTAGCAAGGGCTGCTAGAGCAGCTGCATCGCCTAGTTTTCGCTTACGACGTGCTTCATGATAGGCTAACCCCGTTCCTGCAGGAATCAATCGACCCACAATCACATTTTCTTTTAGACCTCTAAGCTCATCTCGTTTACCTGCAACTGCTGCTTCTGTTAAGACTCGAGTAGTCTCTTGGAAAGAAGCGGCAGAAATAAAGGATTCTGTTGCTAATGAAGCTTTGGTTATACCCAATAAAATACGCTCAAATAGGACTGGGAAATTATTGCCATCATTAGATGGGTTCGCTTCCATGTCTTTATTATATTTGCGGATCTTATTAATTTCTTCATTCTCACCCGCCAAGTATCGACTTGAACCAGGATGGGTAATGTTGACTTTTCTTAACATTTGTCTAATGATAGTTTCAATATGTTTATCATTGATTTTTACACCTTGTAAACGATACACATCCTGCACTTCATTCACAATATAATTAGCAAGTTTACTTACCCCTAGCAATCTTAGGATATCATGTGGATTTGGCGCACCATCGGCAATGATCTCCCCTTTTTCAACATATTCCCCTTCAAACACCCCAACATGACGCCATTTTGGAATTAATTCCTCATGAATATCGCCCCCATCTGATGGAGTAATAATTAAGCGACGCTTACCTTTAGTTTCTTTTCCAAAACTAACCGTACCTGATTTTTCCGCCAATATGGAAGGCTCTTTAGGTTTACGACCTTCAAACAGATCGGCTACTCGAGGCAAACCACCCGTAATATCGCGCGTTTTAGATGTTTCTTGTGGAATACGAGCTAATACATCCCCTACATTAATTCTTGAGCCATCTTCAATATTTAAAATGACATTAGCAGACAAGTAATAGTATGCTGGTAATGTTGTACCAGAGAAACATAAATCATTACCTTGATCATCCACTAATTTCAACATTGGGCGAAGCTCTTTAGAGGTTCCGCTACGATGTTGTTTTGCTTCGATAATAATAATACTGGATAGGCCCGTGATCTCATCGGTTTGACGTTGCATCGTAACGCCATCTACCATGTCCACAAATTGAACAATACCCGCAACTTCTGTAATCATAGGATGCGTATGAGGATCCCACGTTGCAACCGTTTGACCACTTGCAACCACTTCCCTATCTTTTACGGTTAAAATTGCACCATAAGGCAATTTATAACGTTCACGATCACGACCATGCTCATCAATAACAGATAATTCACCGGCTCTGGAAACCACAACATATAAGCCACTCGAATTCTGAAGCACCTTCATATTATTGAGTTTGACGCGTCCATTGGATTTCACTAAAACGCTATTTTCAGCAGTTGCTCTAGATGCCGCACCACCAATATGGAACGTACGCATCGTTAACTGAGTACCAGGTTCACCAATCGATTGCGCTGCGATAACCCCAACAGCCTCTCCAATATTAACCAGATGTCCTCTAGCTAAATCACGTCCATAACATAAGATACAAACCCCATGATGTGCTTCACACGTAATCGGAGAGCGTACACGCACGCTATCAATACAATGTTCTTCTATTAGATCAACCAGATGTTCATCTAGCATAATCCCTTTTTCAATAATAATTTCATCCGACCCTGGCTTTACAATAGGCTCAAGTAATACACGACCCAGTACACGCTCGCGTAAAGGTTCAACCACATCCCCCCCTTCAATCAAAGGCATAATGACGAGTCCTTCACTCGTACCACAATCATAATCGGTAATCACCACATCTTGTGCAACGTCTACTAAACGGCGTGTCAAATAACCAGAATTAGCTGTTTTTAACGCGGTATCTGCTAGTCCTTTTCGAGCACCATGAGTCGAGATAAAGTATTCTAATACCGTCAATCCTTCACGGAAATTCGCAGTAATTGGTGTTTCAATAATAGTACCATCTGGTTTTGCCATCAGACCCCGCATACCTGCAAGCTGTCTGATTTGCGCTGCCGAACCTCTTGCACCTGAATCTGCCATCATATAAATAGAATTAAAAGACTCTTGCGTGACTTCGTTTCCTTTTGCATCTATCGTCTTCTCTGAGGATAAGCCTTCCATCATAGCTTTAGCAACTTGATCACTGGCACGCGACCAAATATCAATCACTTTATTATATCGCTCACCATTGGTCACAAGCCCTGATGCATATTGCATTTCGATTTCTTTTACTTCATCTATTGCTCTATCCACCATTTTATTTTTAGCATCTGGGATAACTAAATCGTTAATACCAACTGAAGTTCCTGAAATAGTTGCATATTTAAAACCTGTATACATCAATTGATCAGCCAAAATAACACTTTCTTTAAGGCCAACTTGACGGTAACATTGGTTGATTAACTTAGAAATAACTTTCTTCGTCATCGTTAAGTTAACCAATTCAAAAGGTAAGCCTTCTGGTAAAATTTCAGACAATAACGCTCTACCAACAGTCGTATCAATAATATCTCCTGTGGGAATACGCACTTTGATTTTGGCATGTAAATGTACAGCATGTGCTTGATATGCTCTGTGGACTTCTGCAATATCCGCAAAAATAGATCCTTCCCCTTGAGCATTAATCCGCTCACGAGTCATATAATAAAGGCCTAAAACCACATCTTGAGATGGAACAATAATAGGTTCTCCATTAGCAGGAGATAACACATTATTGGTTGACATCATCAGCGCCCGAGCTTCGAGCTGCGCTTCTATAGTCAGTGGAATATGGACTGCCATTTGATCGCCGTCAAAGTCGGCATTATAAGCAGCACACACTAAAGGATGGAGTTGAATCGCTTTACCTTCAATAAGGACAGGTTCAAAAGCTTGAATACCTAATCTATGCAAGGTTGGTGCACGGTTTAATAATATGGGGTGTTCACGAATCACTTCTTCTAACACATCCCATACTTCTGGGCCTTCATTCTCAACCATCTTTTTAGCAGCTTTAATAGTCGTTGCTAAGCCTTGTAATTCTAATTTTCCAAAAATAAAAGGTTTAAATAATTCTAAAGCCATTTTCTTTGGAAGACCACATTGATGCAAGCGCAAAGTAGGACCCACAACAATAACGGAACGACCTGAATAATCAACACGCTTTCCTAATAAATTTTGTCTAAACCGCCCTTGTTTACCTTTAATCATATCTGCTAAAGATTTTAAAGGACGTTTATTTGAACCGGTAATCGCACGACCCCGACGACCATTATCCAAAAGCGCATCCACCGCTTCTTGTAACATTCTTTTTTCATTACGTACAATAATATCCGGAGCACTTAAATCTAATAGACGTTTCAAACGGTTATTTCTATTAATAACCCGTCTATACAGATCATTTAAATCCGAAGTTGCAAAACGCCCCCCATCTAATGGCACTAAGGGTCTCAAATCTGGCGGTAAAACGGGTAATACCGTTAAAATCATCCACTGTGGTTTATTCCCGGACTCTAATAAGGTTTCGATTAGCTTCAATCGTTTGCTGAACTTTTTCAACTTCGTATCAGAAGTAGTAAGCGGTATTTCTTCGCGCAGTTTTTGGGCTTCTGCTGGTAAATCAAGCTCAGATAATAATATCTTTACTGCTTCAGCGCCCATACGAGCATCAAATTCATCACCATGCTGTTCTTGTGCTTCTATATAAGCTTCTTCAGATAAAATTTGACCTTTTTCCAAAGAGGTCATACCTGGATCAACGACAACATACGCTTCAAAATACAGGATCCGTTCAATATCTCTTAGCGTTAAATCTAATAATAACCCAATACGAGAAGGTAAGGATTTTAAAAACCAAATATGAGCCACAGGAGATGCAAGCTCAATATGCCCCATACGATCACGGCGAACTTTGGCTAAGGTGACTTCAACGCCACATTTTTCACAAATCACTCCGCGATGTTTTAAACGTTTATATTTTCCACATAAACATTCGTAATCTTTAATAGGACCGAAAATACAAGCACAAAATAAGCCATCTCTTTCAGGCTTAAAAGTTCTATAATTAACTGTTTCAGGCTTTTTAACTTCACCAAAAGACCAAGCACGTATATCTTCTGGAGATGCCAACCTAACCCTTACGTTACTAAAGTCTTGGCTCTTTGATGGATGACGACTAATGGTGGATAGTAAATCTCTCAAGGTTCTCTCTCCGCTAATTAATTTTCGTGCTCTAATTCAATATTGATTGCCAGTGAACGTATTTCTTTTACCAAAACATTAAATGATTCTGGCATGCCAGCATCCATAGACTGATCACCGTCTACAATGTTTTTATACATTTTTGTTCTACCGACCACATCATCCGATTTTACTGTTAACATTTCCTGTAAGGTATAAGCTGCGCCGTACGCTTCTAAAGCCCAGACTTCCATTTCCCCAAAACGTTGACCACCAAATTGAGCCTTACCACCCAAAGGTTGTTGTGTTACTAAGCTATAAGAACCGGTTGATCGGGCATGCATTTTGTCATCCACTAAATGGTTTAGCTTCAACATATACATGTAACCAATGGTAACGGGTCTATCAAAAGTCTCCCCTGTGCGCCCATCAATTAAGACAGTTTGCCCTGATTCTGGTAAATCAGCCATTTTCAATAATGCTTTAATTTCATGTTCACTTGCACCATCAAACACAGGTGTTGCCATAGGGACCCCTGCACTAAGATTGTGAGCCATAGTGACTATTTCTTCATCACTAAAAGTATCAAAATCTATTTTTTTAGTCCCTTTTTTATCTAGTTTATTATATCCAGCAGCTACACTCATATTATAAATATTATCGAGCAGTTCCCGAATTTTGCTTAATTTATCTGAGTCTTCAGAATTAAGCATATTTTTTATCTTGGTTCCTAAACCTTTAGCAGCCCACCCTAAATGGGTTTCTAAAATTTGTCCGATGTTCATTCGAGAAGGAACACCCAATGGATTGAGCACAATATCAACAGGCGTTCCGTCTAAAAGACGAGGCATATCTTCAACCGGTCTAATAGCAGAAATCACCCCTTTATTACCGTGTCGACCAGCCATTTTATCCCCTGGCTGAATACGTCTTTTTACCGCTAGATAAACGGTTGCTATTTTTAAAACACCAGGCGCCAAATCATCACCTTGTTTTAATTTTTTACGCTTTTCATCTAATTTTTTATCAAAATCTGCTCGTAAAGCAACAATTTGAGTTTGCGCCATATCTAACTGTTCAATAGCTTGAGTATTGCGTAAACGAATATTAAACCACTGATCTTTACTCAGTTTATCTAGATATTCCTCGGTTACTGGGCCACCTGGCGCTAAACCATAAGGGCCGCCTTCAGCAATTTGATTAATTAATAACTTACGTAATCTAAGATAGGCATCTTCTTCTCGAATACGGAACTCATCTCCTAAATCTTTTTTGATACGTTCAAGTTCAAATTTTTCAATTTGCAAAGCTCGAGAATCTTTCTCCACCCCATCGCGTGTGAAAACCTGAACATCAATCACCGTTCCATTCATGCCCGTTGGCACTCTTAAAGAGGTATCTTTGACATCAGAAGCTTTTTCACCAAAAATAGCACGTAATAGTTTTTCTTCTGGTGTAGATTGTGCTTCACCTTTAGGGGTAACTTTACCAACTAAAATATCACCAGATTTAACTTCAGCACCAATATAAACAATACCCGCTTCATCTAGCTTTGAAAGTGCACCTTCTCCAACATTAGGAATATCAGAAGTAATTTCCTCTGGTCCTAATTTAGTATCTCGCTGCACACAAGTGAGTGCTTCAATATGAATACTAGTAAATCTATCTTCTTCAACAACACGCTCTGAAATTAAAATAGAATCCTCAAAGTTATACCCATTCCAAGGCATAAAGGCTACTAGTAAGTTCTGGCCTAGTGCTAATTCACCCATATCTGTACAAGGACCATCTGCTATCACATCGCCCTTAGCGACTTTATCTCCGATAACCACTAATGCAGTCTGATTAATACAGGTATTTTGGTTAGAACGGGTATATTTTGTTAAATTATAAATATCAACACCCGCTGCTCCAGCTTGTGTTTCTTCATCATTGACTCGAACCACAATACGGCTAGAATCTACTGCATCAATAATACCGCCGCGTTTTGCAATCACCGTTACGCAAGAATCCGTTGCAACAATACGTTCCATACCGGTTCCAACTAATGGCTTTTGAGCCAATAATGTAGGTACCGCTTGACGTTGCATATTCGATCCCATCAACGCACGATTCGCATCATTATGTTCCAAAAATGGAATTAAAGACGCAGCAACCGATACAATCTGTCTAGGAGAGACATCTAAATACTGTACTTTATCTGATGAAGTTAATGTAGTTTCGTTTTTAAAACGACAAGGCACTAATTCTTCTTGAATGACATTATTATTATCAAGCGTTACATTGGCCTGACCAATAAAAAAGTCTCCTTCTTCTATCGCTGATAAATAATCTATCTCGTCGGTGACTTTACCATTTACAACCCGTCTGTAAGGGCTTTCTAAAAAGCCATATTGATTTGTTCTAGCATACACAGAAAGCGAGTTAATCAACCCAATATTTGGACCTTCCGGTGTTTCAATAAAACACACTCGACCATAGTGAGTAGGATGTACATCTCGAACTTCAAATCCAGCTCTTTCTCTGGTTAATCCACCAGGCCCTAAAGCTGAAACGCGACGTTTGTGCGTAATTTCAGATAAAGGATTATTTTGATCCATAAACTGAGATAACTGAGAAGAACCAAAGAATTCTTTAATGGCTGCAGAAACTGGTTTAGCATTCATTAATTCTTGTGGCATTAAATTATCTGATTCTGCCATACTCAAACGTTCTTTGACCGCACGTTCCACACGAACTAAACCAACTCTAAATTGGTTTTCAACCATTTCACCAACGCTACGAACGCGACGATTTCCAAGATGATCAATATCATCTACTTCGCCGCGACCATCTCTAATACCAATTAAAACTTTAAGTACTGAAATAATATCATCTTTAGATAAAACACTAGAACCAACCAAATCTGGATTTCCAACGCGACGATTAAATTTCATCCGACCTACTGTGGAGAGATCATATCTATCTTCACTAAAGAATAGATTATCAAACAAACCTTCTGCTGAATCTTTAGTAGGAGGCTCACCCGGTCTCATCATTTTATAGATTTCAATTAATGCTTCGATTTGAGATTTAGTCGGATCATTTTTCAATGTTTCAGAAATATAAGGACCATGATCTAAATCATTTGTGTAAATAGTGGGTATAGTAGTCATACCAAGTTCAATAAATTTCTCAAGCAAAGAAATAGCAATCTCCGTATTTGCTTCAGCAATAATTTCACCTGTTTCTTCATCTATTAAATCTTTAGCAATGGCTTTGCCTACTAAATACTCACGTGGCACTTGTAAAGTGCTCATCTGAGCTGCTTCCATTTCACGAATATGACGCGTAGTCACCCGTCGACCAGCTTCGACTAATACCGTGCCATCAGGCAGCTTAATATCAAACAAAGCGGTTTCATTACGTAAACGCTCAGGAATTAACTCTAGTGAAAAAATTCCGTTTTTAATATGAAAAGTATTAATATCATAAAATAATCCTAAGATATCTTGCATTGAATATCCAAGTGCTCTTAATAGAATAGTCACTGGAATTTTACGACGTCTATCAATACGTACGAAAATACAATCTTTTGGATCAAATTCGAAATCTAGCCAAGAACCACGATAAGGAATAATACGAGCAGAATAAAGTAGTTTCCCCGAAGAATGCGTTTTTCCACGATCATGATCAAAAAACACACCAGGAGAACGATGTAACTGAGAAACCACCACTCTTTCAGTACCGTTAATAATAAAAGTTCCACTTTTAGTCATTAAAGGCATTCCCCCCATATATACGCGCTGTTGGCGAATATCTTTTACGGGTTTAGGCTCTGTGGTAGCATCTTTATCGTATATTACTAAACGAACAGTCACGTATAAAGAAGCATCATAAGTAACGCTTTTGTCACGAGCTTCTTGCTCGTCGTAGGTAGGTTCACCTAATTCATATTCTACAAATTCTAAGCTAGCATTTTTAGAAAATGCAGTAATTGGAAATACGGAAAGAAAAGCAGCTTGTAACCCTACATTTTTTCTTTCATCAGAAGGCACACCTTCTTGAAGAAAATCTTTTGTATAAGAGTTTAACTGTATAGCTAGAAGTGGAGGAACCTCTATCGTTTCAGGACGCTTTCCAAAATCAGCGCGAGGTCGCTTTTTTTCAGTATAAGATAGTAACGACATAGGGGTCCTCTCAAAAATAATAAAAGCTATAATAATACAAAGCAACACAGACTGGCAATGTATTCACCAGTCTGTATTTCTTAAATAAGAAGATAATAAAAAATCAATTAAATTATCTGATTATTTAATTTCAACCTCAGCACCAGCCTCAACCAATTTCTTCTTAATTTCTTCAGCTTGTGCTTTAGGAACCGCTTCCTTAATTAAAGAAGGAGCCGCTTCCACTAGATCTTTTGCTTCTTTCAAACCAAGACCTGTGATTTCACGAACTACTTTAATAACATTTACTTTTTTCTCGCCAAATGCTTTTAAAGTTACATTGAACTCAGTTTGTTCAGCAGCTGCTTCAGCTGCTGCACCTGGACCTGCTGCTACTGCAACAGGAGCTGCGGCAGAAATACCTAGCTCATTTTCCATTTTTTTAACTAATTCAACGGTTTGCATAATCGTTAAACCAACGATTTGATCATATATACTTTGAACTGAATCAGACATTACAATAACTCCTAAATTTAATAATAAACACCGTTTCTAATATCTCTTCAATATTAAAATACTTATTTTTTCTCACCGGATGCTTTAACAGCACGTGCTAAAAGCGCAGCTGGCTCACCAACCAATCTCGCAAGACTAGTAACGGGAGATATGAGCATACAAGCCAATTGTTGGAATGCTTCTTTACGAGAAGGAAGCGACGCCACCATATCAAGTTGTTTAGCTTCATATGCTACACCTGCTACAGAGAGTGCCTTGATTTCTAGCTTTGGATTCAGCTTTGCAAAATCTTTAAATAATTTTGCAGCCGCACCTGGCTCCGTTTTTGCAAAAGCAAAAACATGAGGACCGGCTAAACGATCACTAAGGCATTCACAGCTTGTACCCTCAAATGCTTTTTTAGCTAAAGTATTTCTAATTATTCGAACTTCAACATCATTATAGTCATCACGGGCTTTTTTCCGAAGTGCAGTCATATCTGCACCGGACAAGCCACTATAATCAGCAAGTACGAGCGAGATCGTATTATGAGCGATCTCTGAGATATCTTCAACGATGGCCTTTTTATCTTGTAAATTTAACGCCATCTTATACTCCTCTTGTTGCTACTCTTTTTTGCAACCTTCTTCAGGGGATAATGCCTGATTCGGGCTGTTGCCTGCGCAGGAGATTAAGCATTTAAAATGCACCTGCGGTCTTTGACTAGAGTTACTTTCATTTTCATGAAAGTAACCACCCAAAGTCGTAAAAAACTAAATAGTCAATGAACTTAAATCCACGGTTAAACCAGGGCCCATTGTCGTTGACAAAGTAACTTTTTTAAGGTAAACACCCTTAGAAGTACTTGGTTTTAATTTTTTCAAATCTACAATTAATTGCTCTAAATTTTCTTTTAAAGCGTGTGCTTCAAAATTAGCTTTGCCAATAGTACAGTGAACAATACCACCTTTTTCAGTACGAAATGCAATTTGACCTGATTTTGCATCTTTTACTGCTTTTTCCACATCTTGTGTTAAAGTTCCTACTTTTGGATTTGGCATCAAACCGCGAGGGCCTAACACACGCGCTAATGGCGCAATCACGCGCATTGCATCTGGAGTTGCAATTAAAACATCAAATTCTAACTTCTCGCCTCTGTCTGTTTGTTGCTTTAACGTTTCCGCTAAATCTGCAAATCCAACAATTTCAGCGCCTGCTTTTTTTGCCGCCTCAGCTTGAGGTCCTTGTGCAAACACAGCAACCCGAACTGAACGTCCTGAACCATGAGGCAACAAAGTTGAACCTCTTACCATTTGATCTGATTTTTTAGGATCCACACCTAATTGGACTGCCGCATCAACACTTTCAATAAATTTTACTTTTCGAGCTGGATTTTTTAAAAGTTCTAAGGCAGCGTCGACTAAGTACGGCTTATCAGATACATTTTCACGAATTGCTTTCATTCGTTTGCTTAAATTTTGTGCCATAGTTTTAACCCTCTACCTCTATACCTGCACTACGCGCAGTGCCTTCAATCGTTCTGATTGCCGCTGCCATAGAAGCAGCAGTTAAATCCGCCATTTTTAAAGTTGCTATCGCCTCTACATCTTTACGAGAGATTTTACCAACTTTTTTTTCTTTAGGATTCGCACTACCAGATTTAACATTCGCTGCTTTTTTAATTAAAAAAGATGCAGGAGGTGTTTTAATATGAAAGGTAAAGCTTTTATCACTATAAATAGTAATAATAACGGGACAAGGGGTCCCTTTTTCTATATGTTGGGTTTGAGCATTAAAGGCTTTACAAAACTCCATAATGTTCACACCATGTTGCCCTAATGCAGGACCTACTGGTGGAGATGGATTTCCTTCTTGCGCTTTAACTTGAAGATTGACATATGCAGTTACTTTTTTTGCCATAATTTCCTCTATTTTGGGTAATGACGCTGAGTGCCTGAAATGCAATTACAGGATAATCAGCTCCCCTATTAAAAAATTCAAGACTTTTTTAAGTCTTCTCAACTTGTGTAAATTCTAATTCAACAGGAGTAGAACGACCAAATATTAAAACTGCCACTCTTAAGCGACTTTTTTCATAATTAACCGCTTCAACGACACCATTAAAATCAGAAAAAGGTCCTGCTGTAACACGAACCACTTCGCCTGGTTCAAATAAAGTTTTGGGTTTAGGTTTTGACACCCCTTCTTGGATGCGATTTAAAATAGCCATTGCTTCTTTATCAGATAAAGGTGCAGGTCTATCACTCGTTCCGCCAATAAAGCCCGTTACTCTAGAGGTTCTTCTCACCAAATGCCATGTTTCATCTGTCATATTCATATGAACTAAAACATATCCCGGGAAAAATTTACGATCCGTTGTACGTCTTTTACCCTCTTTCATTTCAACCACTTCTTCTGTGGGGACTAAGATCTCACCAAAATTTTCTTCTTGGTGATATACTCTGATGCTTTCTTTTAAATTTTCAACAGCACGAGACTCAAATCCAACCATAGCCTGAATGACATACCATCGTTTTGATACTTGCGTTTCATTTTCTTCCATCTTTATGCCCTATACCCCGTTAACCAACCAATGGCACGCAATAAAATAGAATCTACTCCCCAAAGCACTAACCCTAGGACAGTAACCATAATCAAAACAATCATAGTGATCTGGACTGTTTCAGGCCTTGTAGGCCAAACGACCCTTTTGAGTTCTGTTTTAGAATCTTTTACAAAACACCAAAATTGTTTTCCATGGCTTGTTTGTAAAGCAATCATCATTGCTGTTAAGGTTACCCCTAATGCACATATTATTCGGACCAACATAGATTGGTCCGAATAATAATAATTTCCTAATATGCCGGAAATAATTAATGCTATTACAACAGCCCACTTCAGGGTATTCATACACCCTCCTAGGGTTAAACATATGGCAGGCCAGGAGGGAATCGAACCCCCAACCTGCGGTTTTGGAGACCGCCGCTCTGCCAATTGAGCTACTGGCCTAATTTTTTACTCTATAATCTTAGAAACAACACCCGCACCAACAGTACGTCCACCTTCACGAATCGCAAACTTCAAGCCATCTTCCATTGCGATAGGATTAATTAAGGTTACTGATACTTTAACGTTGTCGCCAGGCATAATCATTTCTTTATCAAATACCATTTCGCCAGTTACGTCAGTGGTTCTAAAATAGAACTGTGGACGATATCCTGGGAAAAATGGAGTATGACGTCCACCTTCTTCCTTTGATAACACATAAATTTCAGCTTCAAATTTCGTATGAGGCTTAATACTGCCAGGGGCAGCTAAAACTTGTCCACGCTCAATATCTTCACGCTTCAAACCACGTAATAAAATACCTGCGTTATCACCAGCTTGACCTTCTTTTAGAAGCTTTCTGAACATTTCGATACCAGTTACAACTGTTTTCACGGTTGCTTTAATACCTACGACTTCTACTTCAGAACCCACCGCTATTTTACCACGCTCAATACGACCGGTGGCAACCGTTCCACGACCTGAAATTGAGAAAACATCTTCTACTGGCATTAAGAATGGTTTTGCACTATCCCGTTCTGGAACTGGAATATAAGTATCCAGAGCTTCTAATAATCTCTCTACAGAAGCAACCCCTAGCTCACTAGTATCACCCTGCAAAGCTTTTAAGCCTGAACCCCTAATAATTGGAATATCATCCCCTGGAAAACCATAACTACTTAATAGTTCACGAACTTCCATCTCTACTAATTCTATTAACTCAGCATCATCGACCATATCTACTTTATTTAAAAACACAACAAGATAAGGAACCCCAACTTGACGTGCTAATAAGATGTGCTCACGAGTTTGAGGCATCGGGCCATCAGTTGCCGCAACAACCAAAATAGCACCATCCATCTGAGCAGCACCGGTAATCATATTTTTTACATAGTCAGCATGTCCGGGGCAATCCACGTGAGCATAATGCCTTGTTGGTGTTTCATACTCAACATGAGAAGTAGAAATCGTAATACCACGCGCTCTTTCTTCTGGTGCTTTATCAATATTGGCAAAATCTACAAATTTGGCCATACCAAGATCGGCGCAAACTTTTGTAATTGCCGCTGTAAGTGTTGTTTTACCATGATCAACGTGACCAATGGTACCCACATTAACATGTGGCTTGTTACGATTAAAATCTTCCGTTGCCATTGATATAGCCCCCTAAAGTTACGCTAAAAAATATTATTTACCCAATTTACTTGGAGCCCACAACCGGGATTGAACCGGTGACCTCTTCCTTACCAAGGAAGTGCTCTACCACTGAGCTATGTGGGCAATTCCAACAACTCTCATCAAAAAACTCTTTTTATGGAGCGGGTAGTGGGAATCGAACCCACGCTATCAGCTTGGAAGGCTGAAGTTCTACCATTGAACTATACCCGCACAGTCTTTAAAATACCACACTCTAAATGCT
>CANJXG010000005.1 GCA_947478905.1 Coxiellaceae bacterium | reverse complement strand
CCAGAAATATTCACACCTGAACAATTTATAGATTATAAAGGCTATTGTGATTCTGACTCTCAGTTGATTTTAAACGATAAACATCGACCATTTTATTGGTATGATGTTAATCCAAAAAGCACTCCAGCAATCAAAGATTGGTTCATGAATATACTCAATACGCAATCACCACTCGTAAATTCAACCAATTTTTGCGAAGCTTTAAACTGGGCTCTTTTAACGAGAAAAAAACCTTTAATCGACTTAATAAGCACATGGGCTACCACGAGCTCTTTCTCAGCAACAGCTGAGTATTTCATGGCTGGTTTAATGCAATACATTCCGGGCCTCAAACAGATTCAGATGAACACTCGCGCATCAGAAGTTAAGCTTTTAATAAATAATTTAGAGGAATACATTCATAATGGCCTCACGCCTGATGTTATATCTGCCATAGAAAAAAAGTTATTTTTTTTAGAAGCTCGTAATCACGAAGGGCACACTCCTTTGATGCAGGCTAGCTTGTCTGGCAATACCAAGATAGCACTTACTTTGATTCAACAAGGTGCTAATCTTGAACAGATCGATAAAAACCGAAAAACAGGATTGATGCTTGCCATCAAAGCCAATGCGACAGACATTGCTATGGCTCTCATTCAAGAAAATGTTAATCTTGAACAGGCCGATATATATCGACAAACAGCGTTGATGACGGCTATTCAAGCTAAGGAGATAAACATTGCTATGGCTCTCATTCAAGCAAATGCTAATCTTCAACATGTCGATATAGATGGAGAAACAGCGTTGATGAAGGCTATTCAAACCAAGCAGACAGGCATTGCTATGGCTCTCATTCAAGCAAATGCTAATCTTGAACAGGCCGATGCATATGGACAAACAGCGTTGATGAAGGCTATTAAAGCCAAGAAGACAGACATTGCTATGGCTCTCATTAAAGCAAATGCTAATCTTGAACAGGCCGATGCATATGGAAAAACAGCGTTGATGACCGCTATTCAAGCCCCGGAGATAAACATTGCTATGGCTCTCATTCAAGCAAATGCTAATCTTCAACAGGTCGATGCATATGGAAAAACAGCGTTGATGTATGCCGCCACGCATAACTCGACAGACATTGTTCGCGCTCTCATTCAAGCAAAAGTTAATCTTGAACAGGTCAATACATATGGAAGCACAGCGTTGATGCATGCCGCCATACACCAGGCGACAGACACTGTTCGTGCTCTCATTGAAGCAAAAGTTAATCTTGAACACGTCGGTAAAAACGGGAACACAGCGTTGATGTATGCAGCCATGAGCAACGCGACAGACATTGTTCGTGCTCTCATTCAAGCAAATGTTAATCTTGAACACGTCGATAAAAACGGGAAAACAGCGTTGATGCATGCCGCGATGAACAACGCGACAGACATTGTTCGTGCTCTCATTGAAGCAAAAGTTAATCTTGATCAGGTCGATGTAGATGGAGACACAGCGTTGAGGTATGCTACTCAACATGGTAATCAAGAAATCATTTCAGCCATCGAAACTCGTTTACAGGCTATCCAAGCGGAAAAAACAACTCCAGCGGTCATACGATTTTCACAAGCATCACCCAATTTAACGGACACTAAAACAGAAGAAACTAAAACTGAGGTCCCACAAGAGTCTGATCCTCTAAGCATGCGATATAAAAAACCAGACTAAAAAGTCATAGAAGCTATCAAAGTCAAAGCAGTAACAGAAGTAAAGTTTGAAGTAGGAGATTAAAATGCCACACCCCACTACCCCTGCAGAAATCAAAAAGTTTTTTACAGCGATTACAAAAATTCAAGCCCTCACCGATGCTTTAGAGCGGAACTCGCAAATCCAAAGCGTTTGTAACCCTCCTTAAGAATTGCACTTTCATGATTGAAAGGGCGATACAAATAAAAACCCCTCGCTCTTCTAAGCCTACGCTAAGCGCTTCGGCAAAAATAGCGGTCCCCTCAAAAAAGGGACAAATAAGGATTGGGATAGCGTTAATTAACTACGTTCCGGGAGTTGCTCAGGCACTAGCAACTTTAGAAAATAGAAAAATTTATTCTCCTGAATATCTCAATCTATTTATCGCATGTTTTTTTATTCTTGTCTTTTTTTAACATGCGACATCAATCTTTTACGTTTAAATAATTGACGTGGTGTTAATTTATTTCTTTTACCCGCATACGGATTTTCAGAAGTTTTATATATAATTTTTAAAGGGGTGCCAATCAATCTTAAAGCGTCACTAAAATTATTATTTAAATACCGTTTATAATGCTCTGGTAGGCTATCAGTCTGATTGCCATGAATAATAATAACGGGTGGATTATGACCTCCACAATGCGCGTAGCGTAATTTAATCCGGCCACCATGACTACTAGGAGGAGGATGAGACGCTACAGCTTGTTCTAAAATCTTTGTTAATTTATTAGTACTCATTTCTTGAGTAGCACTTTCATAAGCTTCTTGCACTAAATCAAAAAGATCCCCTACGCCACTTCCATGAAGTGCAGAAATATAATGAAACTTTAAATTAGGGGCAAAATTAAATTTATAACCAATTTTTTTACGAATATCTTCTTTTTGTTCGCTATCTAAACCATCCCACTTATTAATCGCTACTACTACTGCTCTTCCTGTTTGTAAAATCATGTCTAACAAACGTAAATCCTGATCAACAATATCTTCTTGACCATTAAACATTAAGATAACCACATTTGCATCTTTAATCGCTTGTAATGATTTAATCACAGAAAATTTTTCAATCGTTTCATGAATACGACTTTTTCTTCTCACTCCGGCAGTATCAATAATAATATAGGGCTTATTATGATGGGTCATTTTAATATATATACTGTCACGCGTAGTACCTGGCTCATCAAATACTACTACTCTATCTGCTTTTAATAATCGGTTCGTCAAAGTTGATTTCCCAACATTGGGCCTGCCAATAATCGCTATTTTTAAAGCTTGTGGTTCTAAATCTGTATCAGATTCTATTACTTCTTGTTCAAGATCATCTGCTACAAAAACAGATCTGCAATCTTGCTGAAAACTTTCCATTAATAAACTAATCCCACGATTATGCGCAGCGGATATAGGATATATATATTTAAAGCCTAGACTATAAAATTCACTTTGTGCCACTTCTGGATCTAATCCATCTGTTTTATTGACTACCAAAGCCATTGGTTTATTTTTCGAGCGTAACATTTGCGCAATTTCTTTATCAATGGGGGTTAAACCATTGCGACCATCTACTACAAATAAAATCGCATCGGCATCTTCAATAGCTTGCTGTAATAATCCAACTACTACCACTTCTATGCCATTTTCCGGGGTTTTTAACCCACCAGTATCTACAATTTCATAAGGATATTCTCCTACTACGCCCTGCCCATAGAGGGTATCACGCGTTGAACCAGGCATATCTATAACCAAGGACTGACGAGTTCTTGTTAAGCAATTAAATAAAGTTGATTTGCCCACATTGGGTCTGCCGACAATGGCAATAATAGGATTTAACATTTGCTGCTCTCTCATCTAACTTTAAAAACGGATAACTTACCATTTTGAGTGGTCACTAAAATCATATCATCATCAACCATTAAATCTGATACAATTTTATTACCCACTAAATAACGTGATTTTATTTGACCGGTGTGTTTATTCAACCAATGAATATACCCGCCTCTATCACCTACTAATATAGAATCACCCAAAACCGTAGGTGCGCTAATATAGCGTTCTGCTAAATTTTCTTGCTCCCAAAGTGTTTCACCTGTAACTTTATCTAAAGCCCATAGGTGATAATTTGCATCGGTCACATAAATCGCATCTTCGTCTATAGCTAATGTGTGGTAGACTGAAATCTCTTTTTGCCACTTGGTTTGACCTGTTGCAAGTTCAATTTTTGACAAATTGCCTTGAAAAGCAGCAACAAAAACGCTCCCATCATCTATCACTAAATCAGCGCGAATATCTACCATACGATGTAAATCTGAGCGCCCTTTAGAAACAGCAATCACTTTATCCCAAGCTAACATGCCCGATTGAGCATGCAAGGCAACTAATTTTCCATTTGCAAATCCGCACAGTACAATGTCTTGCGTCAATAAAGGAGAAGTTGCACCTCTTAGCATAAGGTTTGGAATAATGCCCTCATAAGTCCATAGTAATTGACCATCTTTAGGATTTAATGCGGTGACTTTACCATCTATAGTATTGACAATAACTATTTGTTCATTCCCTTTAGGAGGCGCCAAAGGCTCACTAGAAACATCAACGATCCATTGTACTGCTCCTGTATTTTTATTAATAGATACAATCTTGGCATCTTGCGTGCCTACTAATACACTCTGTCCAATAATAGTGGGACCTGCAGAAATGGCATGGGCTATTTTTAATTGCCAGTGCTTTTTGCCGGTTTGTTTGTTTAACGCAACCAATTGACCTTTATGATTAGCCTGATAAATAAATTCTGAATCTACTGCAGGTAAAATTTTAGGATACAGAGAAAGACCCTGAGATAAAAAAGCTAATTTATTATTCCATAGTTTGGTTACTGTAGGCGATGATTTTGAATGCGCCGCAAGCTCAGGCAAAGCGCCTACTTTAAAACGAGGACCCGATCGTAATGGATTATAAATAGGTAAATCATTTAGCTGAGGGAGTTGAGGATATTGACTACTACATCCCAGCCCCATAAGTAATGCAGTTATTACTGACATAGATACAAGTATTCTTATACGCATACTTATACTTCCCCTAATGAGTCAATCTTCATTTTCAATAAAGGATGATTAATTTCTTTTTTTAACATCGCTTCTTGGGCTAATTTATATAGAGTCTGCGCTTCTTTTAATTTATCTTGAGACATTAAAATATCACCTTTTAATTCTTGTAATAAAGTTGCATTATTATTTAATAATGTTAAAGCCTCTTGCGATTTTTTCTCTTCAAACAATATTTTTGCTAACCGTAAACGTGCGGTATTTTGAAACTCTCCATGACGTCCACTGTTTATCACCGCTTCCAAATAAGATTTAGCTTCGTCTAATTTTTGATCTTGTACCGCTGCTTTTGCAAGATAAAGTTTGGCAATCGTTCCGTAAACAGAAGAGGCATATTCGGTACTTAAATGTTTTGCTTTATTTTTAGCACTCACTTGATCTTCTTTTTCTATTACAACCATTAACGCCTGATAAGCTTGTGAAGCCATATCTTGTCTTACGCTCATATGATGCGACCAATATTGCAGACCCAGAATAATCAATACACCACACACGGCTGTAGTGAATAATAATTTACCTCTTTTTTTAAACCAAGCATAAAGGGCTTCAACTTGTTGCTCTTGTGTTTCGTAGACTTCCACTGTTTTATCCTCTTAAATTGTAAAATCTTGCATCTTCAGATTCTGTTGTTCTTTATTTTCTCTTAAAAATTTAACCGTAATGTGATCATTTTCTAATTCTTCATCGCCAACAATCAAAGCAAGCCTAGCACCTGAATTATCCGCTTTTTTAAATTGGCTTTTAGAACTGCCTGTTGATCCCATGAGTAAAGTCATGGTTGGTATTTTATTACGCAATACTTCTGCAATTTTTAAACCCTGACTTTGTGCTTTTTCGCCTAATAAAATTAAATAGGCATCTAAGCTACTTTCAATAGGTGCTTGGTTTAATTCCATTAAAGCAATCAGCCGTTCCAATCCTAGGGCAAAACCTACTGCGGGTGTGGATTTGCCACCTAGCAACTCAACCAAACCATCATAACGTCCTCCAGCGCACACGGTACCTTGAGCCCCTAAGGCATCGGTGACCCATTCATATACGGTATGGCAATAATAATCTAAACCTCGCACTAAAGTGGGATTAATGTTATATGGAATTTCAGCACTATCTAGGTGCGCCTTAAATGTTTCAAAATGTAATTTAGCATTATCATCTAAATAATCTAACAATTTAGGTGCTTTTTGAATTAATTCTTGTAAATCTGGATTTTTGGAATCTAATATTCTCAATGGATTTTTGATTAATCGTCGCAGGCTATCATCATCTAAACTGGCTTTATGCGCTTCTAAGTATTTGACTAAAACATTACGATAAATAGCTCTACTTTCTTTTGTTCCTAATGAATTAATTTCTAATACTACATTATGTGCAATACCACAGTTTTTCCATAACCGATACGTCATAATGACTTGTTCTGCATCTATAATGGGATCCGATCCGCCAAAGGCCTCCACCCCTAATTGATAAAATTGCCTATACCGCCCTTTTTGAGGACGTTCATGCCGAAACATAGGGCCATAATACCATAATTTTTGAGTTTGGTTATATAACAAACCATTTTCTATAGCCGCGCGTACACAAGGGGCAGTGCCTTCGGGCCTTAAACTCAAACTATCTCCATTGCGATCCTCAAAAGTATACATTTCCTTTTCAACTATGTCAGTCACCTCTCCGATTGCTCGTTTAAATAACTGAGTTTGTTCCATAATAGGGAATCTAATTTCTTGATACCCATATTGAGCCAAGGTCTGGTGCATAATAGTTTCAATTTTATGCCATATTGGAATTTCGGCAGGCACAATATCTTTCATGCCTCGAACTGCTTGAATACTAAACTTCTCAGACATACGACACCTCTTTTTGAAATAATAATTTTGCCAGTTGACCGCAAGGCGAATGAGTATGAGGATTAAAAATATCCATATCTGCAAAAATCATAAAAGATTCTGTAGCGCGCGTTAATGCTACATTTAAAAAAGCATCCCCCTGATCTAATAAATAAGGTTTACTATCAGAACTGGTATAACCAGGTGAAAATAAGATAATATCTTGACTCAAATTATCCGTTTCACTTAGCAAATAAACATCAGTAGATACCTGTAACGCAGCTAAACGGTGCGTAATATAGTGTTTTTGCGCTAAAAATAACGTAATAATAGCAACACTCTTATTGGTACACAATGCTGTATTTTTAACTAACCAATCTAGTAAAAAGTCTGCTTCTATCCTATTTCTAAAGCTTAATTCAAAGGCTTGATTTAAACCTTTAATATGAAGATAACACAAAGGGGGCAATACATTATGCGTATCTGCTTTTGCCAGAACCTGAACAAGACGCAAATACACACTCCGACTATATTCAAAAATAGCAGGATGGATTTTAGTTTGTTCTTGTAAGCTTAATTCACAATAGGCTTCACACCCATCGGGTTGCATTTTTTTAAATCTACTCATTGCTTTTGCAATAGCAAAAGCAGAGCCATTGGTTTGAATTCCTCTATAGGCTAACTCTTCTAAATCTTCTTCTGTAGCATTGACATAACAGGCTTTTAATAGGAAATTATCATATAAAGAAGAAACGAGCGCAGGCATCGGAAATCCTTTCTCATCTCCTAAAAATACTGCAATTTTTGCTTTATTAAGCAACGGTAATATTTTAGATGCTGTAATTCGATGTGCATTGTCTATGATTAAATAATCAATCATCCCTTCAAAGGGATAGTCTAATGCCTCCTCTATGGACATCCTATTTAATAACGGTGTATTAAAAGAATCACAGGCCTTTTTAAATAAACTTTCAGCGCATTGCTGCCTCATCCAAACTAGATTTTCTTCTAAACTCATCGATACTCTATTTGGAGTATTTTTCTGTGCCCAACTTACCCAACGGTTTTGCATCCCATTTTTAGAAGCAATCCATTGGCATATCTCTACTAACTCATTGTGAATCTTCGTACGGGTTACTTTTATTTTTCGAATTTTCTCAAGCACTACCTGTTCTATAGATCTTGGTTGATCTATAACTTCAGTGTCAATAAATAATTCATCAAAAAATTGTTTGGCTAATTTTTCTCTACGTTTTTTTGCATTAGGCAACCAAGTTGCGAATCTTGCCCATACGCTTGTCTTGTGTTGTTTTTGCCAGTCTGTATAGCGTTGCGTACATCGTTCAAACTCTATTTCCAGCTTTTGATCTGCTAACTGCGCCTCTAATAAAATATTATCTACTCTTTGTACACTTTCAAATTTTTTCTTTAAAGTATCATTCAGTGCTCCATACTCTATTAGAATTTGCATTCCCTGGCACACATCATCATATTCGGGGGTTTGGCTAAAGTCTCTCACTGATAAATCTAAGGTGGGTTTTTGTGAACCCGCTAAAACGATAACTGGAGCCGCTCTCGTTTTTTCAAATGCTTCACTCCAAATAGAAGCTATAAACGCTTTAAGCAATCCTTCTTTGGAGGTGCCTGGCGGAATGGTTAAGGCCTGCATCTCTCCCTTTTTTAAGCTCAATAGCTGCATTAGCGCTATTTCGTGACTGGGTAATAAAATGGGCGCCTTTGGATAAGCACCTTTGATGCATAATAAATCAGTTGTATATTCTTTAAAAGTAGGAGGGTGCAAAGAAACATATTGTTGCGCTAAAGGGGTAGATAAGGCCGGCAGTACATTAAGCGTTTCTATCATCCAACCATCATCAATAATGGTATAATCTGATTCTAAAACCTCTCGAACATGGGGCCTTAATAGAGCCTGAAATAAAGCTAGACAACGCGAAAAATAAGTTTCCCAATTTGAATAAATCACTAATTTTGCTTGTGCATCAAAAAAATAATCCAATAATAATTTATCGTATTGTTCAATATTTTCAAACCAAGTACCCCTCTCACTTTGCAGATCAAAAAATTGAGTTGGGATCCAGGGTAGCGGAGACACTGTACTAGGGTGTAATTGTCTCTCTATTAAATCTGCAGGGATCCATAAAGGAACCCATGCATGAGAATCAGATGATTTTTTTATAATCTTAAAAGGGGCAATCCATACGGTTTTGGAACCGAGCTTGTTTTGAGACAGATATCGTTGTATCATCCCATTTTTTAAATTAGAAGCAGATAAGGAAACTGCATGCTCTAAATCAACAGAAAAAGCACTGAATTTTTCTCGCAGGGCTGCATCTTGCCAATACTGTAATAATGCATTATCTATAAATGATTCTGGGGATGATTCTGGGGATGATTCTGGGGATGATAAATTAGTCATAATCTATGACTTATCCCGCTTATCTGCTATTATTTTATATTTTTTAATTTCCTCAAGTCGTGACATTGGAAATACACTTCTATTTTTATCAAAATCATGAAAAAACTGGTCAATCTCACTTCTAAAATTGGTCTTGATGGTTTTTGTTATTTTCTTATCCATTTTTTATAAATACAGTCCTATTCAAATTAATAATATGGATTAACACCCTGACTATGATCTGTCACATCAATCACCGCAATAATATCAGGTAAATGCTCTTTCAACGTTTTCTCTATACCTTGTTTTAGAGTGACATCTACCATCCCACATCCATGGCACCCGCCCCCAAAGCGTAAAACAACCTCTTTTTTCTCAGTCACTTCTACTAAGGACACCATCCCTCCATGCCCTGCTAAATTGGGATTAATTTCTGTATTTAATAAATAAGTCACTCTTTCAGCTAAATCTGATGCATCACTAGGTTTGTGGCCTCTTAAATTGGGAGCAGTAATAGCAAGCTGACCACCTAAATTATCATACTGATAATCTATTTGAGCTTCGTTTAAATACGTTTCACTGGCCTTATCAACATACAAAATAAAATGACTGTACTCTAAAGCAATATCTCCTGGGAGCACATCTTCTAGCGGGCAAAAAGTAATCCCTACTTCAGCAACAGGACTGCCTGGTGCTTCTAAAAACATTCTTAATCCCATGCCCGGGATCTCTTCCTTTTGAATCAATTTTGTAAAATGTTCAAGTGCTGCATCTGTAATATGTATATTCACTTTTTTCTCTGTTATCATATCTGTACTATTAATAGAAGACTGTGTTTTAGGTTATTGTACTATTAATCCTCATATCTGCAATACCACGGAGATTATTGATTATTATGGCGACCAATAAGAATATTTTGGACTTTCGTGCGCAAGCAGAGCAAATGATGCGTATTATTGAAAATCGCTTAAAACAAAACCAACGCTCTACTGGAGTAGAGTTTTTAATATTAAAATTCAAAGCATTATATGAAGAAGGGGTTGGAGCTGGCCAAAAATATGAGCAACAAGGAGTCTATCCATACACTATTCATGATGAAAAAAACCGTTAGTTACACTACTTTTTTACTAAAAAATAAGTTATATTAGTTACAGGTAGTTATTGGTTTTTAGCAGTTTTCAGTAGTAAGCAGGTACCAGCATGATATATTCAAAGATACATCCACAAACGAAAGATGAAAAAGATTTACTTCGTGATTGTGATCTCCCCTTTGCAAAATCCCCTCATACCGCAATAGTCTTAAATCGAACGGTGATAGCACCTACCGAAGCTATTTTTGAACAGGCCGATCCTAAGCAACCTAGCCCAAAACGTAGAAAGGACTAAGATACAGAGCATAAATATAAAAAAGGCTAAAACTCACCTTAGCTTAGGAGACCTATGATACATCCTAAGCTCGCTGTAGCGCCTCCTAAGAGAAAAGACAGCTTATATCCCTGGTTCACATCATTATAATAGTCCCTAATCTGTGTAGCCAGATCTCCGCCAGGAATTATCCTAATTTCATTATGCTCTAAATTTGGCATTATCTTGCTTAAAAATAATAGGTTTCGATAATAGGTCTTATATCATAAACAGGTATTTTTGTAATATACACTGTATCTGTAAATAAACCATATTCTATAAAAGTCTGCTCTTCATAATACAGGAAGTTTTTTTCCCAACCAATTAATCTTTCACCTGGGTACAATGCTGGATAAGTCTGAATACCGGCACCAGATATAGCATTGAGCTCTAAGTCTTTTAACTGACGCATAATTTCTCTCTCAAATATTATTTATTATAATTTTTTATTTTTCTCAAAATGCTTCTCTAACATAGCCTTTAGGCTATCGGGGGGCATATACCCTGGAATAAGCGAACCATCTTGTAATACTAACGCAGGTGTACCCCGTAGACCTAATTTTTGACCTAAATAATACTGATTTTGCACTAATTGTGCAGAGCAACTTTGTTTAGGAAGGCTTGGCCCGCCCATAATAGCCGAAGTATAAGCCGCATTTTTATCTTTAGCACACCAAATCATTTGCATATTATCAAAGGTTTTAGATTCTAAACCTGCACGAGGAAACGCAGCATAATGCACCCCAATTCCTAAATTATTGAGTGCTTGAATATCTTGATGAAATTTACGACAATAACCACAATCGGTATCTGTAAATACAATAACCGTATACTTGGGATTTTTAGGATCAAAATTAATCGTATCCTTTGCACTAAGCATTTTTAATAAGGCATACCGATCTGCGGTACGCGCTTTTTCTGTATAATTTAATTTGGCATCTTGCAGATCGATTAAATCACCCACAAACATCAATTGCCCATCTGTGGTTGTAAAAAAAACCTCTCCTTCTGTTTTGACTTCATATAAATAAGGTACAGGTCCTTTTGATACACTTTCTATTTTTACCCCTGGAAATGCCGTTTCTAAATGGCTTTTAAGATCTTGGGTTGTTTTAAATGATTTTGATTTTTTTTGACTTTTCTTATCTACATTTTTTGTATCTTGTCCACTATTTACCTTATCGTTGGTATCAGGCACATCTTCTAATATATAATCATCAGGATAAGGATCATCATCTTGATCAAAATCAATGATAGGGCGCACCGTATCTGCTTTTACACTAGCAGTACGCTGTTCTTGTTTATCTTTACATCCTACAAGCGCAACACTAAAGCTAAGACTCAATAATACTAACGAACTTAAAACTGCTATTGTTTTTTTATGCATCACGACCCTCTAAAATTCAATGTTATTAAAGAACTATATATGCAGCAAAAAAGGTTGTCAATCACAGTTGAAAAACTTACAAAGTTGCTTTTTACATTCTAGTCGGGTATTTAGCATAGAGTTTCAATGCTGACTCGGCTTTGCTTGGTGATTGTATTTTAAAGCTGTCCCACATAGTTAGTATAGGTGCAGACACCGCGGATAAGTGAAATTTTTTTAATTTATTTCTTAATTTATTACGTAATCTTATCTTTGCCTTTATATTCATTTTTTTTGTCTTTTTTTTAAAATAATTATAAACGCGCTCTAACTGTGCTATATGAACTAATTGTGCAAAGGATTTTTGATGAAAGATCATTAAATCATATTTGTATAAAATTGCAGGACTTAATTTACTATTACTCTGTATAAGCATTATTATGTACCCCACTAACTCATGTAACATAATATAAGCTTAGTCACTAAGTTTAATAGCGTCATTAACAATGCTAAAATAATTTAAAATAATGTTAAAATAAAAATAATATGGATATATCAAATAGCAATACTGCCCAAATGAATTGGTGGGAAGAAAAAAACTCTGCTTTTTTGTACCGTTATATGGCAAAAGATGAAGCAGACATTCCTAATAAAGCAACCTTATTTTTAAACCTGGCCAATGCTGCAGAAGAACAAGCAACCATTTGGGCAGCGCAACTCCGGGCACAGAATATTCTTGTACCTACTTACACCCCCTCTTTTAGAATCAAATTCATTGCCCAATTAATACGCTATGTGGGAACCCGTCCTATTAAGCCTATTTTAGCTTCCATGAAAATTAGAGGATTATCTGTATATATGGGCGATATGCCCGGACATTCTACTGCTGATACTAAAACATCCAATAATATTAAAAAACACGATGAGCATCATGTTTTTGGTAATAGCGGCAGTATTCGAGCCGCTGTATTTGGAATTAATGATGGTCTGGTATCCAGTGCAAGTCTCATTTTAGGCGTGGTAGGTGCAACCAATAATATGAGCTTTATTATATTATCTGGCATCTCAGGGCTGGCAGCGGGTGCTTTTTCTATGGCAGCGGGCGAATATATTTCAATGCGTTCCCAAAGAGAATTATTTGAATATCAAATTGCCTTAGAAAAAGCCGAACTAGAATTATACCCTGAAGAAGAAGCCAAAGAACTCTCTTATATCTACCAAGCACGAGGTCTCTCAGAAATCGATGCCGATAGCTTCGCAAATAAAATGCTCTCTAATACAGAGCAAGCTCTGCACACTTTGGCACGAGAAGAACTCGGACTCAACCCAGACGAATTAGGATCGCCCTGGAAAGCCGCATTGGCTTCTTTTGGTGCTTTTGCCCTAGGAGGCTTTGTTCCTCTTATACCGTTTTTATTTAATACAGAAAAAATGCTCTCTTTAAGCATCATATTATCTATTTTTTTTACGGGATTATCCTTATTTGTAGTAGGTGTCATTTTAAGTTTATATACCGGTCGCAATGCCCTACTCAGTGGTTTACGTATGCTCAGCATCGGTGCTTTAGCAGGTATAACTACTTTTTTAATTGGCTATTTAGTTGGAGTGAACGTTTCATGAGTGAATCTCAAGGAAAGACTCTAGAGTATCTCGTATTAGGCAGTGGATTAGCGAGCCTGACTTTTAGTGCGTTAATGGCTAAAAAAGGCCATAGTGTCACCACTTTAGAATCACATGAATTTTTTGGTGGATACGGCCATACTTTCCAAGAAGGAGAGTATAAATTTAATGCGCATTTACATTATGTAGTTGGATGTGGGGAAGATGGGGTAGTCACGACTATCTTGAAAAAATTAAATCTAGATAAAACGGTCTTATTTACCAAATTAGATCCTGTGAGTTATGATAGGGTATTTTGCGATGGTCAATTATTTAAATTACCCTACACCTTAGAAAAACTCCAAGAAAATATGATAGCTTATGATCCAAGTCCTGAATCTAAACAAGCTATTTTTAAGTTTATTCATGTACTTAAATTATTTAATAAAGTCTCTCAACGATTTCCAAGGCATTTTAGACACAGTTATAAATTATTGCCTGTACTTCCTAGTTTATTTCCATTATTAAAATATAAAAATGCTACATTACAATATTTTTTTGATGATTGTAAGCTCCCTGCATTATTACAGACTTTTCTAGCAGGCCAATTATTAAATTATTTATCTCCCCCTAAAAAATTATCATTTTTTGTATGGGCAGCTTTGTTTATGGGATATAACAAAGCTGCTTATTACCCCATAAAGCATTTTGAACATGTCATTAACGCTTTGATTGAAACCATTCAAAAATACCAAGGAAAACTGTTTAATAATATTAAAGTGGTTGAATTTATCAAAGAAAACAATTCCAATAACACAATTATTGGCGTAAAAACTCAAGCCGTGGACCCAAAAACAGGCATTGCTTTTGGCCCTAAACAAGCACTCTATGCTAAAAATATTATCTGTAACTTTGATCCTAAACAAGCAGCAGAAATGATTGGAATAGATTCTTTTTCCAAAACATTAAAAAAACAACTCGATTACGATTATTGTGGATCAAGTTTTGTTCTGTACGCCGTTGTTAAAGGTATTGATTTACGTGAGTTTGGATTTGGCTCTTGGAATATCTGGCATTGCCAAAATGACCTCAATAAAACTTTTGATTTAATGCATAATGAGCAAGATTATTCACAACCCTACTTTGCTATGAATAGCTGCTCATTACATTATGGCGTTGACAACAGCAATTGCTCAAAAGAAAATCATCAAATTTTCCAAATGCTTACCGTTGCAAACTATGATTATTGGGCCAATTTGAAAATTCGAGATAGACATACTTATAATAAAAAGAAAACAGAACTTTTTGATCAACTATTAGACATCGTTGAAAAAAATTACGTGCCCAACATTCGAAAACATATTGTTTTTAAAATGACAGGGACTCCTACCACCAATGAACGGTATGTACTCGCGCCAAAAGGGGGATGTTACGGCGTTAATTTAACTCCTCGTAATTTTCAATTTTCTCGAAAATTAGGATCAGATACGTCTATTAAAAATTTCTATTTTTGCTGTGCAGCTTCTGGTTGTGGTGGTTTTACTGGCGCTATGATGACTGGCTTAAGTCTATATGAAAAACTATCTAATGATTATTTAGAGTAAAAAATATGAATATTGCCATTGTAGGATCAGGGATGTCTGGATTACATGCTGCATCAACCCTGCATAAGTTGGGACATACTATTACTGTTTTTGAATCTAATGATACCATTGGTGGGCATGTGCAAACCCTGCGGGTACCTTTTTATCAAGAAGGAAAAAAACATACTGCTATTGTAGATTTTGGCGTTTTCATGTTCGATCCTATTGATATTCATCCGTATTTATACAGCCTTATTCATGAAAAAAACCCTAATACTTTAAGTGAAATACCTTTAGATTTCACCTTACATATTCAGGATAAAAATAAAAATTCTCCGTGCTGGAAAACCGATTATGTAAATAAAAATATCAATAAAATTCAAATATTAACCAATCATCTTAAAAAAAACATTCAAATGAATGGGCTATTCAATCCATTAGGATATTGGCGATGTATTAAAGATATTCGATTAATGTTTGAGTTTTTTCGATTTCATTTTTTATTAAATACTTTAAGCAAAAAACCAAAATTTAAATTACTGAATATGCAATCTTTTTGTAGGAGATTTTTTTTCTCTCAAGATTTAGTGGAAAATTGGATCTTACCCCAAACGCATTGTTGGTGGGGCTCGCCGCGCGATACTTTTTTCAATAGTAGTATTCAAGTATTTGCTGATTCTGTTTTAAAAGTCTCTCAAAACCCACAATATACTTTCACACAGGGCGTGGATAAACTTATCCAAATTTTAAGCGATCCTATCCAAAATTGTATTAAAACTACTAGCCCTATTACTAATATAGTGCGCACGGCAAATGGCGTTATAATTAATAATATGACTTTTGATGCAGCATTACTGGCTACTCCGCCGTGTGCTGCTTTAAAGGCTTTAGCCAACCCTGATGATTTAGAATCATCCATTTTAAATAATTTTACAACCACTACCACCACGGTTTATTTACATACAGATGAAAGTTGGCTCCCCCAAAAAGAATCGTGGTCTACCATTAACTTAATAAAAGATGAACGAGGCAGCTTTACTACATTTTGGGTCGGACGCTTACATCCTTTGCAGCCTCCTCTATTTTTAACTTGGGGAGATCTCAATACGAAACCTGATCCCACTAAAACGATAACCGTTCGTCAATTTCTTAGAACCCTACCCACTATTAATACTGTTACTTCAAGTGAATCTATTGCAACCTTGCAAGGCAAAAATCGCACTTGGTATTGTGGGGCACATGTGCATGCATTAGGGATGCAAGCCCATTCTTTATGGGCCGATAATGCACTCACAAGCGGCTTGCAGGCTGCTCAAGCCATACATGAATGGGCTGATCAAGAAATCATTAAATCGTTATGATTTTAGTTTTTCCCATATACGGATAGAGCACCTCTGGAACATGAATGTTCCCTGATGCATCTTGATAATTTTCTAACACGGCTACCAAGGTTCTCCCTACCGCTAACCCTGAAGCATTTAAAGTATGTACTAATTCTGGCTTATTGGTTTGAGGATGACGATAACGTGCTTGCATACGACGTGCTTGAAAACTTTCAGTATTTGAACAAGAAGAAATTTCTCGATAGCGCTGTTGCCCAGGTAACCATACTTCTAAGTCATAGGTTTTGGTAGCACAAAATCCTAAATCTCCCGTACACAAAGCCATTACCCGGTAAGGTAAATGTAATTTTTGTAATATGGTTTCAGCATGCTTGGTTAATATTTCAAGTGCTTCATACGACTTTTCAGGTTCTACAATATGGACCAACTCTACTTTGTCAAACTGATGCTGTCTAATCATTCCACGCGTATCTTTACCATAGGCTCCCGCTTCACTTCTAAAACAAGGAGTATGGCTCACAAATTTTAGAGGCAATTGAGCATAATCTACTATTTTATTAGCCACCATATTGGTTAATGGCACTTCAGCTGTGGGTATAAGGGATAAAAATCGATGCTCATTTTCACTTGTTTTAATATGGAACATATCATTTGCTAAATTAGGCAATTGTCCTGAACCGTATAACGCACTAGATTCTACTAAATAAGGGACATAAAACTCATCGTAACCATGCTCATTGACATGCACATCTAACATAAACTGCGCTAAGGCACGATGTAATTTAGCGATTGGACCTTTTAAAATAACAAATCGACTTCCTGATAATTGAGCAGCGCCTTCAAAATCGATTCCACCCAAACGCTCCCCTAACTCTATATGATCTTTAGCAGTAAAACTAAATTGGGTAGGCTCTCCCCATTTTCGAACTTCTTTATTATCTTCTTCCCCTGTTCCAGTGGGAACACTAGCATGAGGAAGATTAGGCAATGTAGCTAAAAAATCCTGTTGCGCTTGTAAGAGCGTATTTAATTCCCGCTCTTTTGCACTTAATTTTTCACTTAAACCTTCAGCAGATTGTAAAAGAGCCTGAACCTCTTCACCTTTAGCTTTGGCTTGACCAATTTCTTTAGATTTTATATTACGTTCATTTTGATAAGCTTGGGTCTCTACTTGTAATGCTTTACGCTTAGTTTCTAATGCATGAAAGATTTTTGGATCAACCAAACAGCCTCGGGTTTGTAATTGTTGTGCAATACTTTCAAAATCTGCTCGTAATACTTTGGGATCTAACATGTTTTATACTCTTATATTTTTTGATTATGAATAATATCAATACCCTTAGGGGCATTAAAAATAAAGATTTTAGGATTTAACGGCGTATTCAATTTAACATCCGTAAATTGCGTTTTAATATGTTGCCCTAATCCATCTTTCATATCCATAGAAAGCAGTTGATTGTTTTTAAATCTGATTTTAATTTCATTAAACATGGAATCGTTCACTCGAGGATATAAAATATAATTTTCATGTGAATCATTTGCATATTTTACAATAAAATCTTTTTCTAAACGAACAGTTTGTCCGGCTAACAACGCTGCGGGCGATCCTACCATAGTTGTTTTAGCATTTTGTTTAGTAATTTGCTCTAAATCTATATCATAAGTCCAAATATTTTGGCCATCTGCAACCACCCGTAATGCATTGGGTTTTACTGTTTCCCAGCTAAATCGCCCAGGCCTTTGTATATGTAAAACCCCTACACAATGTGATAATACTTTCCCCTTATTACTGGTAATCGTTTGATCAAAATGAGCGCTAAGGGTTTTAATATTTTGTAATTGGTGTGTTAAAGTTTCAGATGCACTTTCAGAGGCTCGTGCTACACACACATTGACTAGGATTATAATACTTAATACAATTTTATTTATTACTTTCATTTGTAATTTTTATCTCTCTACTGGAGGAGGGGCTAATACTTCACGGGTACCATTGGATTGCATCGCACTTAGTACCCCATCTCTTTCCATTTGCTCTATCAAACAAGCTGCTCGATTATACCCTATTCTTAAACGTCTTTGAACATGAGAAATAGAGGGTCTGCGAGATTCTGTCACAATTTTTACAGCTTCATCATACAGTTCATCATACTCATCTCCTCCTCTGGGTGAATCAAAACCCGCAATAGAGTTGGAACTTTTTAAGATGCTTTCAATATAATCAGGAACACCTTGTTTACGCCATTGATTAGCTACTTTATGCACTTCCTCATCACTAACAAAAGCCCCATGAATACGCTGAGGAATGCCAGCACCCGGTGCTAGATATAACATATCTCCATGACCTAATAACTGTTCAGCACCCGATTGATCTAAAACCGTACGTGAATCAATACGACAAGATACTTGAAAAGCAATACGCGTAGGAATATTAGCTTTAATCAAGCCAGTAATCACATCCACAGAAGGTCTTTGGGTTGCTAATATTAAATGAATCCCTGCTGCTCTTGCCTTTTGAGCAATTCTTGCAATCAATTCTTCTACTTGTTTACCCACTACCATAATCAAATCTGCAAATTCATCAACCACCACCACAATATAAGGCTTTTTAGTCAATACGCCCGGCTCCATGCCTAAATTGGGTTCCCAAAATGGATCAAAAAGGGATTCTTGCGCACGCTGCGCATCCTCTATTTTTTGATTATATCCTGCCAAATTTCGAACCCCCAAAGCAGCCATTAATTGATAACGAGACTCCATTTCCGCCACACACCAACGTAAAGCACTTGCAGCATCTTTCATATCCGTAACAACGGGAGTTAATAGATGGGGTATTTTATCATATACTGAAAGCTCTAACATTTTTGGATCAATCAAAATCATTCGTACTTCTTCAGGCGATGCCTTATACAAAATACTTAAAATCATTGCATTAATACCCACTGATTTTCCAGAGCCTGTTGTTCCGGCTACCAACAAATGGGGCATTTTTGCTAAATCAACACTCACGGGTCGCCCTGCAATATCTTTTCCTAACCCCAAAGTTAAAGGAGAATTTGCACTTTGATATCCGGTGGAGGTTAAAATCTCTTTAAGGCGTACCATTTCTCGTTTTTCATTTGGGATTTCAATCCCTATATAAGATTTTCCGGGGATCACTTCAACAACGCGCACGCTCATGACTGATAAACTACGTGCCAAATCTTTAGCCAATCCAGAAATTTTGCTCACCTTAATTCCAGCTGCCAAATCAAGTTCAAAACGGGTTACCACAGGCCCAGGCTGCACCCCAACGACTTTTGCTTGTACCCCAAATTCTGTTAAGCGTCTTTCAACCAATTGAGAAAGATTTTCCACTTCTGTTTTATTAAATCCTAATGCTACGCGGGCTTCAGAGGCATCTAATAATGCTAAAGAAGGCGGGTGTGTAGAAATAGAGCCTGATACAGAATTGGATATTACATGAGCACTAGATTGAGTGCGCATCATCGGCTGGTTTGTCTGTTTCACAGCTGGATTGAAAGGCATGTTGCTAGACAGGCTTGTAGAGAGAGGGGGTTTTATATTAGATTGAACCGGTGCATTCGCAAAATTAGATTCTGGAGTCCCGATTGAGGGTTCAGATGCCATCTTTTCCATGGCAGCACGAAAAGAATACACATCATCAAACACATCATCTTGGATTTCAATTTTCGTTTCTTTTTGAAGATTTTTTCTTAACCCTAAAGACTCTGTTTTTTTCTTTATTTTTTCATAACAATACTGATAGCTATTCATTAGCTTGCATTGTGCCTGACGACAATAATCGCTATTTTTTAATTCAATACATCCTTTTTTTATTGTTTGAAACCATCCCGGTGATTCTTGCCGAATTTTAACTATTAAATGCCAAGTATAATGGCCTAATAAATCGGTTAATTTTAACCATGATAATCCTGTAAATAAAGTGATGCTTGCTAAAAAAAATGCCAATAATATGATAGTTGCACCAATATGATTTAATTGACTCACCAATGCTGTTTTAACTACAATACCTAATAACCCACCAGAAGTCATGGATAATACAGCGGTAGCATCCAAACTATCTACAGCATGCATGCTGGCTAATCCACAACTTGTCAATAATGCCAATACAAAGCCTGCAATACGAATATACCAAACACTTAATTTCATTTGTGTGTTTTTAGAGCTAGATTCTCTTATCGTTGGCTGGTATATAAACACCCCCATAAAAAGAATCATAACGGGTAGACAATAGGCTATATAGCCGAACAGAAAAAATAATACATCAGAAAACCAAGCGCCTGTTTTTCCTGCCAAATTCACAATACCATTACTCGCTCCTGTCTGCGACCAGCCAGGATCATCATTATGATGGGTCATTAAAGCAACTAACATATACAAAGCCAAGGATATAAAAATAATCAATAATCCTTCGCGTACTCGTCTATTGACTGACCCACTATGCCCGATTCGAGCCGCAGCTTTAGTGATTGCTTGTTTCATTTTTCATTATCTCAATTTTCAGTTACACTATTGTTCATTTCTTATTTAATACTTAAATTCTATCATAATAACAGGCAAAGCCATATGACTCATAACATAACAAAAATAAAACATGCTACTTTAATTATTATTGGATCAGGCCCTGCAGGATATACCGCAGCTGTATACGCTGCTCGTGCAAATCTTAAGCCCGTATTAATTACCGGCATGGAAAAAGGTGGTCAACTGACCACAACAACGGATGTTGATAATTGGCCAGGAGATGTTGAAGGCTTACAGGGTCCTAATTTAATGGAGCGTATGGAACAGCATGCACTTCGTTTTGATACAGAAATTATAAATGATCATATCATGACTGCCGATCTTTCAAGTAGACCTTTTAAATTAAAAGGCGAATCTGGAGACGAATATAGCGCAGATGCCTTAATTATCGCCACCGGCGCACGCGCGCAATATCTTAATATTCCATCTGAAGAAAAATATAAAGGACAAGGCGTATCCGCTTGTGCAACCTGTGATGGATTTTTCTTTAAAAATAAGCGCGTTGCTGTTGTGGGAGGCGGAAACACTGCAGTAGAAGAAGCCCTATATTTATCTAATATTGCAAAAGAAGTAACCCTCATACATCGAAGAGATACATTACGAGCAGAAAAAATATTACAAAATAGATTATTTGAAAAAAATAAATCGGGGAATATCAAAATTGTCTGGAATGCTATTGTTGATGAAATTGTAGGAGATGCAAAAGGCGTCACGGGTGTTAAAATTAAAAATATAACCACCCATGAAATTGAACATCTTGATTTAGATGGCGTATTTATTGCTATTGGGCACACGCCTAATACTCAGCTATTTGAAAACCAACTCAATATGAATAAAGGGTATCTCGTCGTTCAAAGTGGTAGCAGTGGAAATGCAACAGCAACGAATATCCCTGGTGTTTTTGCTGCAGGAGATGTTGCTGATTCTGTTTATAGACAAGCTGTCACTTCCGCTGGCTCAGGTTGTATGGCAGCCTTAGATGCTGAAAAGTACTTAGATGAGCTTTAAATACTTTATAATAGGGGTATGTATCTTCATACCCTTTTCCACTCAAGCAAATCATCCTAAAAAATTACTCCTTTCTCTTTATATAACCCACCCTTTCACTTTTATATCTCAAACCCCCTTCAATACCGCTGGTCAATCGCACACTACATTATGTGCACAATGCCCCTCTCAAGAAGTGAATATCCAATGGATGAGAATAGTCTCTGCTAAATATTATCTCAACCATAAAATGTGTTATGAAGAAAAACTATGTATCGATAATAAAGGCAATCGTTTTGGTGGGATCCAATGCTGCAGAAAAAAAGATCTGCTTTTTAAGCAATTTGAAAATGATTTACATCATCTTGTGCCTGAATTGCCGACGCTTAAAAAATTAGTCACTCAATATAGCGTGGGAAAATTAGAACCTAATAACAAATTAAAAGGCACTATAGCCAGAATGTTTTTATATATGAATTTAAAATACAGGTTAGCATTACCAAAATCTGATAAGACACTTTATGAAACATGGCATAGACAATATCCTCCCTGTGAATGGGAGCAAAAAAAGAATAAGCTTGTTAAAGCTATACAAGGAGATGCAAATCCCTATATCAATTAAATATTATTTACAGCACTCATACTATTATTAAATAATATGAGTGCTCTGCACTTCTTTGTAGATATATTAAGCCATTTCGTGAAGATCTTCGGTTGCTGTTTCAGGTTGACGTTCAGCCAAGCCTTCCAACCAACTTTGTAATTCTTCAGTTTGACGAATAGTCAATTTAGGATCTTTAAATGTGTGAGTTAATAAATATACTCCTTGCATACTAGAAATGAGATTTAAAGCTAAATCTGGTGCTTTATCACTAAATCCTAATGTTCTAAATTGTTCTTCAGACCATTGCAAAACGTCATGTACTAATTTAGCAGCTAAATCAGATAAAGGACCGCCTTGTTTACCAAGTTCCTGACATAATCCACCAATAGGGCAACCATAATGCGCAATCATATCTAAATCTTCTAATCCATATCTCAACATAGATACTAACCGTGCTAAAGGATCAGAATTCTCACTCCATAACGCTAAACGCTCTAACCATTCTGTCGCGCGTTTTTCAATAACCGCAATACCGATTGCTTCTTTAGTTTTAAAATAGTAATACACATTGCCTAATGGCACTTCAGCCATTTCTGCAATATCTGCTAATGTCGTTAAATTAAAGCCCTTCTGGTGAATTAACGCCATAGCGGCTATAATCAATCTCATACGTTTATCAGTTTTTCTTGGCATAACGTCTTTAATCCATTCAAATTGTGGGGCATGATCCAAAATGATCAATATCCTTCTACCCCGAAGCTTAAACAACTTATGATCGACTCGCCTTTCGGTTTGGCAACCATAACCCCCTCTTTACATCAATAATGCTACTTACTCAATCATTATACAAAATCGTAACGCAGTTGTATACCCAATATGTCTACGTAACTAAAATATTTTCCACTGACATTATTAAATGGTAATACAGGCTCATCCGTACCAGCTCTAAATGGTCCATTATCACTTAACTCTGCATCTTTCAAGAATAAATGAGCATATCCTAAATCTACTCTTAATTGAGCACACGTGTAAGAAGCACCTAATGCTAACCAAATGCGATTAGAATCGGGCAATCTTGCGGTTCGGGTTTCAGTTCCCTTTACAGGAGATTGATCGTAAGCCGTTCCTGCTCTAAATTGCCAACGATTATTATAAGTATAATTAACACCAAACCCTAATTTAAAGGTGTCTTTAAAAGACAAGTCAGTATCAGTATTGGTAGCAGTAATTATAGAATTAGGCACATCATTTGGTAGCGGTTCAAAACGTAAACCTATAGTCTGTAAACGACTCCAAGCCGTCCAACTAGCATCTGCCATAATAGCCCAAGAGCGATTCAAATCATGATAAGCACTTAATACTAAAGTTTCAGGTAAGACCAAATCAGCATGCGCAGGTCTTATTAAAAATTCACCTGATTGTGAAGGAGAAAAAAGGGTTATAGGAGCTAATTGTTGGCTAACTCCCTTAGTGTTGAGATTATATTTTGAACGATAATTTAAACCCACTCGCGTGTTATGACACAAATCCATTAAAAATCCTGCATGCCAACCTAAAGCCCAATCACTGGCTCTATTTTTTTGAAACCCATCTTTTTCAATATCACCCAAAGTAGCAAGTGTCGTTTGAGCATCCAAGATAGCTTGCGCATACAAAACATCTAACCCTGCACCTAAAGATAACCAATCGGTTGCTTTATAAGCAAAACTAGGTGAAACATCTAAAGTGATTAATTCTGAATACGTTGCAACATAGCGCATTATCCCTTTTGGATCATAATCTGTGGATAAGCCAAAAGGAGCCGCTATACTCAAACCAAAAACTAAATTAGGATTCACTCTGGCAGCATACTGAATGGAAGGTATCAAACTTAATCCGCCAGGATTAGCATTATCCGTTTGTGAGGCTGGAACACTGATTCCAGGCTGGAATGGTATATTCGTACTAGAGGCAGTAAAAGCAGCATTTGAATTAATCAAAATATTAGACAAAACAACTTGTTTGTTTTTGATATGCGTTAACGCTGCAGGATTATAAAAAGCAGAACTTGCATCGGCTGCCCACGCCGCTGTACCAGAGTAAGCTGTGCCTAAATACAGTGAACTTTGTTCTTGCAGTTGAAAACCTGAAGCTAAGCTCATGCTGCTTAGAGAAAATGAGGTGATACCAAAAATTATTTTGATAACGATATTTCTACGATTTGATTTTGGTATGATTTGCATACAGTACTCCGTTTAATAAACTACCACTTTAACCGACAACTTACTCTTTTGGGAAGTCTTCTATTAAAAAAAATATATCAATACTAAGCCTTCTAACTTTAATTGCGTAGCAGATACCCTTTGTCAAGTTTATTTTTAATGCGCGCTTGCGTAGATTCTGTTTTTGCTAAGCTCATAAAGGCATCACATTCTAAATCAAGCACCCATTGTTCATTTACTAAACTATGCTCTGCAAGCTGCCCCCCACATAACACCGTCGCTAATTGCAAGCCCATAAAATAATCATGATCACTAATTTTATTATTTTCACGTAACACAGACAAGGTGGTTTGCAACTTAGTAATCCCAGCAGATCCTGCCACAGCAAATTTTCTTGCTAATGGTGGATAATATGAAGGATCAGCTAACCAACCAGCCTGTTTTTTTGATAGATATAGCAATTCTTTATTATTCATAACTATTTTATCTTCAGGCTGAAGATAATTTTGGACTTTAGCTTCTAAAGCACTACGAGATAATTCTCGTAGTGTGATTTGTTGAAAATATTGTGCAATATGATCTGGGCCTTTTAATATAAGTTCTTTACAACCGCCTCCTGCTGGAATTAAACCAACTCCCATTTCAATAAAACCCATATAGGTTTCAAGACTAGCTACTCTACTGCTAGCATGCAATGCTAATTCACATCCGCCTCCTAAGACCCGACCATTGAGAGCAACAATCACGGGCACTGAACTGTATTTGACTCGCATACACATTGCTTGAAATTTTTTAACCATTTTTTCTAATAAATCGTAACGCGCGCTAGAAATTAAATCCCATACTGTTTTAAGGTGAACGCCTAAGCTAAAATCCTCGCCATGACGTTGCCATATGATCAATGCATTATAATCACGTTCTGCACGTTCTATCGCCTCTAAAATACCCTCTACAACACTGTCGTTCATTGCATTTTTTTTTGTTTTAAAACTTAAAATAGGAATATTATCCGTAGAATGATGCCACAGCCGCAATGCTGTAGTTTCAAAAATAGTTTGCCCTTCATCTTGCACTTCTCCTAAAATCGATTCAGGAAATAATTGACGCCGCATTTTAGGGTGTTTTGTGCCAGAAATAGGATACACTCCTTGCGCGCGCGCATGTACCCATTGAGGTAATGATACCGCACTCATACTTTTACCCGCTGCAATATCACTTTCTATTGCATGCGTTACCCATGCCCAATTCGCTTTTTGCCAAAGTTCAAAAGGGCCTTCTTGCCAACCATACCCCCATCTTAATGCCAAATCCACATCCCGAGGATGCGTTGCCACATGGCTAAAATGGTAAGCAACATAATGAAAAAGATCTCTAAAACAAGCCCATAAAAATTGAGCTTGCGGTAATACAGAAGCTTTTAAAGCTGCCATTCGTTGCTGGGGATCTTGAATTAATAATAACTGAGCAACCGGTTCATCTATTTTATGTTTTGCAGGTCGATATTCATCTTCTTGAGGTTGATACACTAAAATATGGTCATTTTCTTTTTTATAAATACCCATTTTAGATTTTTGGCCCAATGCGCCCTTATCGATTAAATAATTAATCCAAACAGGCAAACTAAAGTAGGTTTGCCAAGGATCATCCGATACGCTTTTTCGTAAAGCTACCACAGCCTGAGAAAAAACATCTAAACCTACAATATCCATTGTTCTAAAAATCGCGCTGCCCGATCGCCCAATTTTTTTCCCCATTAAAGCATCAACAATATCAGGCGTTAATTTAAACTGTTTAGCATGGTGCAAACCACTTAACATTGAAAAAACACCTATTCTATTTCCTATAAATCCCGGCGTATCTTTAGCATAAATTACCCCTTTCCCTAAAGCAGTGATTAAAAAATCTTCTAATTTATTTAATAATAAAGGATCAGTTTTAGCATTGGGAATAATTTCTACTAATTTCATGTGCCGAGGAGGATTAAAAAAATGCACACCACAAAACTGAGTTTGTAATTTAGGCTCTAAAGCGTTCGCTAACATTTGTATACTTAAGCCTGCTGTATTAGTTGCAAACACGGCCTCTTGATGAATATAATTTGCAATTTTTTTATATAAATTTAATTTATATTCTAAGCGTTCTGAAATAGCTTCAATAATAAAATCACACTCTATTAATTTGCGCAAATCATTATCATAATCGGCGGCAATAATACAATCTGCATCCCCTGCCAATCCTAAGGGTGCTGGTTTTAATTGTTTAAGTGCAGCGAGTGATCCTAATACAATAGTGGTACTAAGATCAAACAAATAAGTCTTCACCCCTGCTGTAATCAACAGCGCTGCAATCTGCGCACCCATAACGCCTGCACCCAAAACTGCTGCAGTTCTTATTTGCCTCATGTAGGTTCTTGAGAATTTATATAACTCATCAACCCACCTCTAAAAGGTGCAAAACCAAAACCGAAAATACTACCTGCATCAATAAAATCAGGATCGGTTACTATGTTTTCTTTTAAACAAATTAGGGCTTCATTTTGCATTTTAAGCACTAACCTATTCGTCACTTCCAATACCATAGCCTGATTCAAGTTTTTAGTATATTTCTTTTGCAATTTCCCACGCTTATAATGGTAAAACCCCTGATTCGTTTTACATCCTAAATGACCTTTGATAACTAAAGTTTTCAGAACTTGAGGTGCTTTTTGATCTCCGTATTGAGCCATTTTTTCACCCGCAGCTAAACAAATATCTAGACCCACGATATCCGCTAATTCTAGCGGACCTACCGGCATCCCAAAATTAACAGCAGCTTGATCAATGACTTCACACGCTACGCCTTCTTCTAGAAGTAACATAGCTTCTAACATATAGGGCAATAAAATACGATTTACCAAAAATCCAGGAGCACTTTTCACTGGAAGGGGCAATTTATCAATGGCACGTACAAAAGCCATCGCACTATCTAGGACCTTCTGATCAGTTTGCTGGGCTTTAACCACTTCGACTAACCCCATTTTAGGGACTGGATTAAAAAAATGAACCCCCACTACTCTTTTTCGATTTTCAAATTCTAATACACTCGCAATATCTTCAATGGGAATAGTGGAAGTATTACTCGCAAAAATGGCATCTGACTTAGCAAAAGCTTCTAAATGTTTAAATAACTTTTGTTTCGCTTCTAAATTTTCGGTAATAGCTTCAATAATAATATCTGCTTTAACAATTCCTAATCCTTTTGGATCAGGGGTAAGCCTATCCATAGCAGCCTGTATTAAATGTTTCTCTTTCAACTTTTTAGTTGCCAAACTATAGGTTCTTTTAATAGCGTTTCCTAAAAGTGCCGGTGCTTGATCTTGCAAGGTAACCTCTAATCCCTGTATTGCACACCATCCTGCTATATCCCCCCCCATGGTCCCTGCACCAATAACATGCACCACCTTACATTGACGGGCGCTTTTTGGCGCTAAACCTTTTAATTTTTCTTGTAAATAAAATACATGCACTAAATTTTTAGAAACAGAAGATACAACCAAACGCCCAATAGAGCGCGCTTCTTCTTGCATAGCACGTGGATCGGTCACACCCCATTTTTCCCAATTATTCACTATTTCAAAAGGAGCGGGATAATGTTCAGGTTGAATTTTCTTACTCAATTGAAATCTAAAAAACCACGCTAAAGCACGTCTATTAAGCGGATAATTTAAAAATTGCTCAAGCCATTTTTTTAAATTTTTCAACTTAGAATGTTGGCTTTTTTCTATTATATTCGGGTTTAAAGCGACTTCAATCGCCACTTGTTCTAATAATCGCTCAGGCACGCACAGCTGCACTAACCCCATTTTTTGGGCTTCTTTAGCGCGCACTAAACGTCCACTTAGCATTAAATCCATAGCTTTAAAAATACCAATACATTTTGGTAAACGAATCGTACCGCCCCAACCGGGCTGAATACCTAATTTTACTTCTGGTAATCCTAACAAGGTATTACTACTATCTTGTGCAATACGGTATTTGCAGCTTAACGCTAATTCTAGCCCTCCCCCTAAACAAAAACCATGAATTACCGATAGCGTTGGAATAGAAACCTTCGATAATTTAGTATACACAGCTTGCCCATAAGCAATCAGTTGATTAGCCTCCTCGGAGGTCTTCAGAGATCGAAATTGATCAATATCAGCCCCTACTATAAAGCCCGATTTACTAGATTTTATAATAAAAGCAATAATATTTTTATTATTATTTACATGCTCTATTATATCTTCAAGCTCTTGTAATACTGCTTTATTTAAGGTATTAACCGAGGCCTCTTTTTTATCAAAGGAAGCCCAAAAAATAGCATGGTTATCTATTTCACAATGCCAGTGTTCGTATAATTTCAATTTGACCCCCTTTCTAATAACATAGCGCCCCCTTGACCTCCCCCAATACATAAACTCACCATTGCGCGTTTACTTTGGGTACGTTCAAGATATTTCAAACTGTGTAAAGCTAAACGCGCCCCACTGGCACCGACTGGGTGCCCAAGCGCAATAGCCCCACCCTCTGGATTCAATGTTTCTAAATTTAATAACCACGGATCTAAGGGGCCTGTGATGTTTAATTCTTTTTTGCAATACTTCGGATCTTGCCAAGCATTTCTACACGCCAACACCTGGGCTGCAAAAGCTTCATTGATTTCAACTACATCCATATCTTGTAAAGTCAGTCCTTGACGCCGCAAAATCTGGGTCATAGCATGAATAGGACCTAATCCCATTAACATCGGATCAACCCCTGCCCAAGCTACATCTATAATTTTGCCCATAATAGGCAAATGATATTGCTTTACGGCCTGTTCACTTGCTAATAATACAACCGCTGCACCATCTGAAATTTGGGAACTATTCCCTGGCGTAATATTACCATATTTATCAAAAACTGGTTTGAGTTTTGCAAGCTTTTCTATGCTTGAATCCCCTCTTATCCCATTATCTTTATCAAATAGCACCCCTTCATTACTAAAAATAGGCGTAATCTCTTTTGTATAATCTGTTTGAAAAGCCCGCAGATTACTCTGAACTGCATACGCATCCATTTCTTGGCGTGAAATATGAAAACGATATGCCAATTCTTCCGCCGTTTGTCCCATGGTCATATTAATAATAGGATCAGTCAACCCTTTTGCTAAGCCAATAATTGGGGTTAAATAATGAGGTCTAAATTGCATAAAAGCCCGAATTTTATCTGAGATGCTTTTAGATTTATTCACTGTATTTAACCATCGAACCATAGAAGGTTGAAAGATTAAAAAAGCATGGCTCATTGCTTCTGTGCCGCCTGCCAAAATTAAATCTGAATACCCATGTGCAATATTTTGCCTAGCGCTATCAATAGCCTGTAAGCCTGAAGCACAATTTCGCTGAACAGTAAAAGCGGGAACTTCAGATCCACACCCTGATTGCAGGGCAATCACTCGCGCAATATTAGCTTCTTCTACACCTGGTGCAGCACACCCCATAATAACTTGCTGGACCTGTTTTGCTTCTATGGGTAGCTCGGAAAATAATGCTTTTACTGCTCTTTGCGCTAATTGAGAAGCACTAAAAGGGCCCGGCTCTCCGGTGAATTTTAAAAAAGGGGTTCTGGTGCCACCCACTATATATACTGTTCGGCTGTGTTCCATATTGTATTTTTTCCTGCAAAATAATCTGAGTTAAAAACATCAACTGCCATACCATCTTGCCGCAACAACTCATAGTTCTGCAACTTATCTATAAAACAGGCAATACAGTGATTCTACACTAAAGAGAGTACACTAAAGTACACTAAAAGAGAGTATTTAAAGTAACTGTATTATGCTATTATTGAGTTATGTAGATAGATATATTATAAATACTAAATAGGGGGGATTTTATTATGTATCATCCAGTTGCGCCCGCTATTGGTCAATGGTATCAAGATAAAGAAGGCCATGAACTGTTTAAGGTAGTAGCAAAAAGCGTATCAGATGACGCTATTCAAATACAATACTTTTCAGGGGACATAGCGGAGCTAGATTTTGATACCTGGTTTGAATTATCTGTGCACTCTATGCCCGCACCAGAAGATTCCTCTGGCCCATTTGAACTTTCCCAAGAAGAGTTAGGATATGAATCCGAAAACAGAATTTCAGGAGGATGGACTGATCCCTTAGCCTATCTAGAGCCTTATAAAAATGATGAACCCTATGATCAATATAATAAATACGATCAATATTTTGATAATTTTCAGGTTTATCATCGTTTTGAAAAAAACAATAGCTAAAAAGCTAAAAATGATCTATCTTTAACTTTCTACGCATATTATAATAAACCAGCTATAGTAATAATGTGTAATAATATATATGGTATGGCATAATGACACGGACGATTATTTTTGTAAATATGGACAGGATCAAAAACGATGACTAGCCAAATAAACTCTAATATAGCAGACTCAACAAGCAAGCAACCTGCAGCACAGGTTATCAACTTAACCACAAGACAATCAGAAGTTCTACAGGTTATTCGTGACCATATAGAGCAAATGGGTGCGCCTCCAACCCGAGCTGAAATTGCTAAAAAACTTAAATTTAAATCTGTTAATGCGGCAGAAGATCATTTAAAAGCCTTAGCACGCAAAGGAGTCATCACTTTAGCAGCAGGCACTTCACGTGGAATTCAGTTAGCTAAAAACTACGGTTTAGGATTACCCATTATCAAACAAGTTTCATCAGACCATCCGGTATTTTGGGATAAGCACTTTGAAGGTCGCTTACGTATTCAAAATGAATACTTTACCCCAAAACCTGATTACTTATTTTATATGCAAGGTCTTTCCTTACTTGGTGCCGGCATTAAAGAAGGTGATTTATTAGCCATTCACTGTAGTGAAGTAGCCAAAAGCAACCAATTGGTTGTAGCGCGCTATAAAGGTAAAACGGAAATTCGTCGTTATACTTTAGAAAACAATCAGATTGTTCTTAAAGCAGAGCATCCTGATTTTGAGAAAATAGTCATTAGTCAAGAACCTTCAGATTTTAAAATAGAAGGTATTGTGGTGGGTGTCATTCGTACAAACGGTGTTTAATGATATTTAAAATATAGAGCCCTGTCTCGGGAGAGGGCTAATATGATAGTGAAACAAAAAAAATTAATTATATTATTGGTTATTTTAATAGTAAATTTTACGACCAACACAGCCATTGCTCAAACTGAAAGACTAAAGAATTTTTTACAAGCAGAACATGCTATTCGTACAAATAATACCGCTTCAGGGGAAAAGTTATTTTTAAAATTAAAAACAACCCCCCTTTATGAATATTTAGAATACCAAAAATTAAAAAAAGAAATTCTCAATAATAAAAATAAGCAGTCTATTTTTTACTCAGAACCAATCATGTTAACTGACATTTTAGAATACCGGGCTGCCTACCCAGATAATCCATTATCGGATAAACTCTTACATTTTTGGCTCGATCATACAGCGCAACAACAACATTGGGATAATTTTTTAGAAGCATTTATGTCTGCACGCATTTTCAAGCCCTCACTAAGCCTGCAATGCCATAACCTCTATGCACAATATCAGACTCAACCACACTATAAGACGCTTGAACCTGCTTTAGCATTATGGATGAACACGCATGAGCATCCCGATGGGTGCGCATCTCTTTTTACATTATTACATCAAAAAAAAATTATCACGTCTGAACAACTATTTGAAAAACATCAATATTTGCTCGAAAAAAAAACAAAAAGTGCCTTAAATTTAGCAAAAACGTTACGTACAAAAATGCTACCAGAACATAAACAAGCGGCGGAGCTTTTAGAAACTTTAATTACACATCCAAATGAACTCAATAATAAAAATATTGTAGACCAATTAAAACATGCTAAAAATAAAATAATCGTTTCCAGTTTTAAACAATATGCCAAAATAAATGCTCATCACGCAAAAATAACATTTGAAAAAAATGTATCCAATCTCAAGCTGACTGCTTTTGAAAAAGGAGACATTATCAAAAATATTGCCTTTTATTTAGCCTATCAACATGACTCAGAAGCTGCACTTTGGCTCAAGAAAATTCCCGATCCCAATCTAGATAATAAAGCTAGAGAATGGCGAATACGAATTGCACTAAAAGAAAAAAATTGGAAGCAAGCATTACTCTATATTAATCAACTTGAGCCACCCCAAGCTCAAGAAGACGTATGGCAATACTGGAAAGCACGCACTTTAGAGTCATTAAAGCTAACTGGCTACAAACTGATATATAAAAAACTATCATTCGAACGTAGTTATTATGGTTTTTTAGCAAGTGAAAAAGTAGAAAAACCGATTAATCTTAAAGATCACCCTCATTCTCATCAACCCAAAATGCTCGAACAATTAGAAAATCGAGCAGCAATACAGCGTATACAAGATTTATTAACATTAGGACGCACAGTAGATGCAAACCGTGAATGGTATTATCTGATAGCACCCATGAATGCTATAGAAAAAACGCATGCTGCACGATTAGCAGACAAATTAAAATGGCATCATTGGGCGATTCATACATTTAACCAATCTGAACATAAAGATGATATCACTATACGATTTCCTTTTGCTTTTAAAGCTGCGATTTTCGAATATGCGCAAAAACATAAAATTGATTCAGAGTGGTTGTTTGCACTTACGCGCCAAGAAAGTAATTTTAATACTTTGGCTTTATCTCCTGTAGGTGCTGTTGGTTTAATGCAATTAATGCCTAAAACTGCTTATTCCATTGATAATCAACATCCGGGTGATTTATCAGCCCCTCATACTAATATTCAATTGGGTACACGTTACTTAAAATATTTACAAAATTTAGTCAACAATCCTATTCTAGCAACTGCTGCTTACAATGCCGGTTTATCAAAGGTCAAACGCTGGTTGCCTCCACAACCCTGTGAAGGGGATATATGGATTGAAACCATTCCTTATGAAGAAACGCGCAATTATGTCAAAAATGTACTCACTTATACTTGTATTTATAAAACGTTACAAAACAAGTCATTCCTCTTATCTAAAATGATGCCTGTCATTGATCCAAAATCTTAATGCTATAAAAAAATACATCTAGCACTTATAGCAATACTTCGCTATGATTTTTAATAAAGGTATGGGGTTATTCAGTTTATAAGAGATGAAATCGTGTTAGATAAATGCAATGCGCCTACAACAAGTAATACTGAATATTTAATTAATCCAACCATCAATATGGCTTTTCCTAACATCATTATGCTTTTATCGCATCGCTTTAGAGAATTCACGGAAGCATCCAATCTGGCAGCTTTATTAGCTAGCCATGCCCCTAATCGCTCTATGACCACTATGGGTCTTACTGAAATTTTTCTTAATGCAATAAAACATGGAAATTTGGGGATCGAATATCGCACAAAATCAGCTTTTACAAATGAAAAAGAATGGTTTGCAGAAATCAATAAACGTTTACTTGATAAAGCTAATCTTCATAAATATGTTCATGTTATTACCGAAATCACTCCTCATTATGTTAAATTTACAGTAAGTGATCAAGGACAAGGTTTTAATTTTGAAAAATATGCGAGCTTAACGCATGTGCCCCTTACTGATCGCAACGGTAGAGGAATTTTAATCTCAAAAGAAGCTGCATTTCATAAGGTAGCTTATTTTCCACCTGGCAATCGAGTCGAATGTATTATTTATAAATAATTTGATACACTGTCGTTTAGATATCTTCATTTTCTTATAGGATAAATATGCGTCGCGTTATATTCAATCAAAAAGGTGGCGTAGGCAAATCAACTATCACATGCAATTTAGCGGCTATAGCAGCGCAACAAGGGCTCAAAACCCTGGTGGTCGATCTTGATCCTCAATCTAATTCAACTCAATATCTCCTGGCTCAACAATCAGATGCGCTGTATCCTACTTTATCTGATTATTTTCAAGAAATTCTTAATTTGAGTTTTTCAACTAAAAATGTGCAGAAATTTGTTCGTGCAACGCCCTTTAAGAATTTATTTATTTTACCGGCTAATGGCCAATTAGAATATCTGCAAGATGAATTAAAAGCACGTGATAAAGTATATAAATTACGTAATTTATTAGATAAATTAGAACGCTTAGAACATTATGACGCCATTTTTATGGATACCCCTCCTGCTTTAGGATATCTGACTCAATCTGCCCTTATTGCTGGAGATAGTTGTTTAATTCCATTTGATTGTGATTTTTTCTCTCGTACTGCTATTTATAATCTTATTAAAGGCGTTACCAATATTAGAGAGAAATATAATAAAACATTACGAGTAGAAGGCATTATTGTAAATCAATACCAACCTCAAGCAACTCTGCCTAAAAAATTGGTATTAGAACTCAAAGAAGAAGGATTGCCTATTATTCCTCATTTTTTATCAAGCTCTATTATTATTCGCGAATCTCATGATGCAAAACTTCCCATGATTCATTTTGCACCTAAACATAAGCTCACTCTTGAATTTTTAAGAGTGTATCAAGCACTCCAAGTGAATGAAATTAATCAGCTAGATGCCTTACCTAAAATAACTGATCCCTATAGGGTGCCTGAGCCAGTTTAGCCACTTTGCTTCGCAGCTAAAAAGTATAAGTTATTTTGATAATCTTGTTTTAATAACTTTCTTGTGTAATATCTAATAATTCTCTAATCGCAACCGAATACATAGTAAAATCTTTCACTGTTTGTAATTTTAACTCTGCAATTATTTGCTTCCATCGGTTCACTAAATTTTTATTTTCACTCATCCACACCTGAATTTTACCTTCAACAATATCTCCTTGTTCAGCGTCACCTTCTTTCATTAAAACGCCTATAGTGAGATCGCGTTGTTGTCTATCTAAATCATCTCTATAAAATGCTCTTGCTAAAGCATCCCAATGGGTAGTAACAGGATGGTCAATAATTTGTGCCTTAAACCATTCTAACTCTAAATAATCTCCTAACATAAAGTAAACTGACATCACTTGTTCTATAGATAAATGATCTCCTTTGGCAGCCTCAACAATATCTAATGCTGAAAATAAATGCACTTTTGTGGCAATCACTGAGGCTAACTCTGGTGAAACTCCAGAGGCAATAAGATTTTTTTGATAAATTTCAAAATTTTCTTTGGCTATCCCTCTTAAACAATTATGAATCTCTTGTGAAGCTTGCTCGATTCCGAGTTTAAAACTATTAATTTCTTTCTCAATATTAATGTCTATATGTTTATTTCTTAGAAACCAACGTGCTCCTCTTCTAATTAACCTAGTAAAATCATGTAATAACTCAAATTGCAAATCTGAACTCACACTTAATGGTAAACTTTCAATAATTTTATAATAAGCATCTGCAGAGAATATTTCTTTAGATATGGTATAAGCTCGCACTACATTAGCTATAGAAGCACCTGTTTCGTCTTGTAAACGATTAATAAAATTTAACCCCATTTTATCAATTAACTGATTAGCAACTTGCATCACAATAATTTCTCGTTTTAAATGATGCTCAGATAAAGCCTGAGCATATTTTTGGCCTACTATAGCCGGGAATGCAGTTTTTAAAATTTTAGAAATAAAAGGATCTTCAGGCAAATCTGAAGCTAATAAAGATTGTTTTAAATCAATTTTAGTATAAGCAAATAAAATCGCTAATTCTGAGCGTGTCAAGCCTTGATTATTAATTTTACGTACTTGCAACTCCTCATTATCTGGTAAAAACTCTAATTTCCTATCTAAGTTCGCATGCCCTTCTAGATAGTGCATTAAACGAGATAACATATCTAGGTTTTTTTCAATATTCAATAAAAACAAGCTTAATGCACCAGTTTGACTATCATTATTTTTTAGTACTAATTCAGCTACTTCTGGTGTCATTTCAACCAAAAGTTCATTACGCTGCTTATAAGTCATGTCTCCTTTAGCAACAATATTATTAAATAAAATTTTAATATTTACTTCGTGATCGGAGCAATCTACTCCTGCTGAATTATCAATAGCATCCGTATTAATTTTACCTCCTTTTAGGGCATACTCAATACGACCTAATTGCGTAAAACCAAGATTGCCTCCTTCAGCAACCACGGTGCAATTTAAATCTTCTCCATTGATACGTAATGCATCATTGGTTCTATCTCCAACCTGAGAGTCATATTCGCTCTTTGCTTTTACATACGTTCCAATACCGCCATTAAAAAGTAAATCTACTTTAGCTTGTAAAATACTGCGAATAAGATCATTAGGAGCCATTTTATCTACGCTCAACCCTAAGCAGGCTTTCACCTGAGGTGTCAATGATATTGTTTTTGCACTTCGAGCATACACCCCCCCTCCTTGCGAAATAAACTCTTTATTATAATCCATCCAACTTGAATTTGGTAAGTTAAACAAACGTCTGCGTTCTTCAAAGCTTTTTTCTGAATTAGGATCTGGATCTAGAAAAATATGCATATGATTAAAAGCAGCCACTAACTTAATATGATCCGATAATAACATCCCATTGCCAAATACATCTCCTGCCATATCTCCAATACCAACAACAGTAAAGTCTTGATTGTAAATATCTATTCCCAGCTCTCTAAAATGTCGCTTAACAGATTCCCATGTTCCTCTTGCGGTAATACCCATTTTTTTATGATCATATCCTGCCGATCCACCCGAAGCAAAGGCATCGCCTAACCAAAAATGATATTCTAATGACAATTTATTAGCAATATCAGAAAAACTAGCAGTTCCTTTATCGGCTGCTACCACTAAATAAGGATCTTCTCCATCATAACAAACTACTTCAGCTGGAGTTATAATTGTATTTTCAACAATATTATCCGTTAAATCTAACAATCCTCGAATTAAAGTTTGATAACATGCAATACCTTCTGCTAAAATATTTTCTCTTAATGCATCTTTAGGTATCTTCTTACAAATAAAACCACCTTTAGCGCCCAAAGGCACAATCACTGCATTTTTAACTTGTTGAGCTTTCATTAATCCAAGCACTTCTGTTCTAAAATCTTCTTTTCTATCTGACCACCGTATTCCTCCTCTTGCAACTTTTGCACCCCTTAAATGTATCCCTTCCATTTGAGGAGAATAAACAAAGATTTCGCATACCGGTTTAGGCAGAGGAAGTTCCGGAATAAGCGCAGAATCTATTTTAAAAGAAAAATAGGCTTTCACTTTATTATTAACATCATGTTGAAAATAATTAGTGCGGATAGTGGCCATAATAAGAAAAATAAAACGCCTTATAATTTTATCTTCATTAAGATCATCTACTAATTCAAGATTTTTTTTAATGTTTCGTCTAGCAACACTAGCATTTAAATTTCTTGAATCTACAGGCAAATTCGGATCAAATCTTAACATAAACAATTCTATTAATTGCCCTGCAATAGCAGAATGGGTAGCAAAAGTTTGTTGTATATAATTTTGAGAAAAAGAAAATCCAAGCTGCCATAAATACTTAGTATAAGCTCTTAAAATCATCACTTCTCGCCAATGCAATCGTGCATTTAAAATTAATCTATTAAAGCCATCATTTTCTGCATATCCATGCCAAATATTATAAAAAGCCTCTTGAAAAACATCTTTTACAGCCTCTACATCTAAATCTTCGCCTGATTCATGAATCATTTCAAAATCATTAATCAAAGTGGTTTTAAAATCAATCGTTTTAATTTCATGTGGCCTTTGCCCAAGAATTCTTAATCCCATATTTTCTAACATAGGCACCACATCTGATAAAGGAATAGTAGCAACGCCTATATGAAATAATTTAAACTTAATAACGCCTAATGCTTCCTCTAAAGGACGATAAAAACTCATTGCTAAAGTATTGGTTTTAGTCAGACTTTGCATATGTTCAATATCATATACCGCAGTACGTGCCGTAAATTTTTCTCTATAATCTGCAGGAAAAGCATTTTGATAACGCATTAATAAAATATTGCCCGTTTCTTCTCCATAATGTTCAATAACGGCTTCTTTTAAATGATCTTCCCAGCTTTTAGCCGCTTCAATAATGTGTGCTTCAACGCTTTTAATATCAAAATTAAAATGTGCTTGCGGTACAATTTTTAAAGTAAAATGAAGCCTTGCCAAAATAGATTCAGAAAATCGAGTATGAAAATCAATTACGCTCCCTTTCGATGCTTTTTCAACGATATATTGAATTTTTTCTCTTAACTGAGAATTAAATCGTTCTTTTGGAATAAATACTTGACAAGATAAATGATGACAAAAAGTATCTTTTAAGACAAACAATTTTATCTTTTGACGTTCTTGCAAATATAAAACCCCCAATGCAACATCATATAACTCCTCTATTGCACCTTGAAACAAATCATCCCGTGGAAAATTTTCTAAAATATTCAATAAAGCTTTACCATCATGACCATTAATTGGAAAATTTGTTTTTTCCATAATATGCTTTAATTTTAATCTTAGTAACGGTATAGTTTGTGGGCTATGATTATAAGCCGAAGCTGTATATAACCCAATAAAGCAATGCGCACCTATTAATTCACCTTTTTTAGAAAATTCCATAATAGCAATTAAATCTGAATTAGCAGGTCTGTGCACCGTAGAAACGACATTGGTTTTCCCAATCACCATGGTTTCATAACCACAATCGGGTAATTTTGCCTTAAGCTTTAAATATTCAAAAGTTGCATAATATAAATCACAATTTTGTTTTTTTAATAACCCTAATGGACTATCCAGAGTAAATGACCATTGCGTATCTGATGAAGGTATAAAATTAAGATGCGCATATCCTAAAAAAGTAAAATTTTCTCCATTAAGCCACTTAAGAAATTCAATTTTTTCTTGCATTTCTGGACAGGCTATCTCTTGGTTATGAGTGCGCAGATCTGTAATAAGATGCGTCATAATGTTTGTCATAGAGGTCCAATCTTGAACACACAAACGAACATCATGCATCACACTTTCTAAATCTTCTTTGATGTCATTGAGTATTTGAGGCATACTTTGCTTATCTACTTCTAAAAATACCGGAGCTTCTCGTATCAAGCGCGTATTTTCAATAGCTTCTTTGGGATCAGATGCAATGTATGTAATTCTGCCTTGGGCATTACGTTCGACCATTAAATCCCCTAAATGCAAGACCATATGTACCATCAAGCCTCGACGATTCAGAGTCATTCTAATAGAATCGAGTAGAAAAGGACAATCATCTTGAATCAGTTCAATCACTGTGTGAGCGCAATCCCATCCTTGCTGTTCAAATACTGGGTTATATACTCGAATTTTAATTTCACCTGGTTTACGATCGGCAATAAAACGCCAATGACATACTATTGCTCCATACAGATCCATGATATTATGCTCTATCAAATCCTCAAAAGAGACACTCATATAATAGCGTTTCACAAACATTTCTAATAAATCTGCCTCTTCTTTGGGCAACTTTTTATGAATAAGTTGAGAAACTTTGTTAATGATTTCTAAGTGGCTTTCATCAAATTGTTGACTCATAATATACCCTATTTAATTTTTATTGATTGCTTTGATTATGGATAATTTGCCCAATACCAGCCACCCATTGTGAATGATCATTCACACAGGGGATAAATGAAAAGCTAGTATTTGCCTGTTCTTTTTTATTCACTAATGTAAACCAACTGGTTTTAAGTCGAATTTTGATTTCTTCTTGTGTTTCCAAGCAGTCTGCAACAAAAGCAGGACAAACAACCGCTAAATGCTTAACCCCTTGTTGTGCTAGTGCTTTAATTTTTTCCTCTGTATAAGGCCCTATCCAAGGTAGGCGACCTAATCGAGATTGAAAACTCACACCATATTGTTTTGCATCTAACCCTAATATCTTCACGAGTGCACGCGTAGTTGCAAAGCATTGTGCTCTGTAACACCATCGATTACGTTCAGTAATAGAGGAGCATATTGTATCATGTGTACAATTTTGACACCCTGTATCCTTAACATGTTGCTGAGGTAATCCATGAAAACTGAATAAAAGATAATCTATTTTTTTTGAATTTAATACTTTACTGATAATAGCAGCTTGTGCTTCAATAAAACCAGGATGCTCATAAAAATCTTTAATAATTTCTATGTTTTTAAATCCTTTTTTTGAGGCTTCTTTCTCAATAGCTTCAATACTAGATAAAGTAGTAGACACTGCATATTGAGGATACAAAGGCAACACAATTAATTTTTCAATGTTTTTATTTTGCAGATTATTTAAAATAGTTTTCAAACTTAAATCTCCTCCAGCGTAACGCATAGCTAATTGCACAACATATTGCTCAGGATATATTTTTTCAAAATACTCTGAAAGTTTTGCTAATAGTTTTTTACTATTGTATAGTAAAGGAGAACCATTTTGAGTGTCCCATATTGTTTGATAGGCCTCTTGTGTTTTTGTAGATCTTGTAGGAAGAATTAATCCATACACTAATAAAAACCTGAAAAGCCATGGGATCTGTATCACATAACGATCCATCAAAAATTCGCCTAAAAATCGACGTACATCTTTAAGCTCTACAGATTGTGGTGTACCTAAATTTATTAAAATAACAGCAGTGGATTTACTCATACAATACCTTCAATACGATTTCTGAGACATTACTTGATAATTTTGGTTGCAGTTTTATTTTTTCTAATGCTTTTTTCATAAAACTAGAGTGCGGTTCGCTCAATCGCTTCCAACCCATTAAATTATTTATTAAGTGAGCGGCTACCGTTGGATTTTTAAGATCAAGCTCAATAACACAATCTGCTAGAAAATCATAACTTTTCGAGCCTTCATGGAACACATCTGGATTTCTACTTGCAAAATCACCAATCAAAGCATAAACATGATTCGGCGTTAAGATATTAAAAACAGGATCCTGCATTAGTTTTTGAATATTTTCTAAAATATTTGGTAATTTTGATCTTGCCTGTAAGCTAAACCACTTATTCACAACCAAGGGATATGAATGATACTGTGTATAAAAATCTAATAAAATTGCTTCTCTTTGTTTGTCAGGATAATTTTTAATAATTTCTAAAGCTCCTATTTTATCTGTCATATTTTGTGCATCATAATACTGTTTAACAGCCAAGCTCATAGCGTGTGCTTGTATCGCTACATCGTGAGATTGAGATAATAATTGCAAACACCGATTTTTTAATGCCCGTGCATCTTGTGCATCTTGATTGGATGCTTGATACACATTTTTTAATGAAATATGTATTTTGCTTACTATTTCATTAATTAAGTTACTTCTTGCCTCTAATAATTGGGTTATATTTATTTTATGAATTTCAGTAGATTCATATTGTTCCATTAAATAGGCAACAGAAGGAAAATCTAATAATTCAGCTAAAAATGCTTTATCTTCTAAACCTCCAGTTAAAACCTCTGATAGCAAATAAGAAAGTGCCTGTATCAACACATCAGGCGATCCTTTTTGCTTTATCAGCTTAGTGAACAAATGAACACAAGCATCCCAACGGTTAAACAAATCACTATCATGTGCAATTAAAATTGCTAATTCAGAATCTAAGTAGTCATATTCTACTTTAACCGGCGCAGAAAAATGATCAAATAAAGATGGGATAGGTTTGCTAGAGATCTGATCAAAAACAAATGTTTGTGAAGCGGCATCAAAAATTAACACTGCATTTTCTTTATCATGATAAAGATAGAGGCGCTCTCCGGTTTGCGTCATTAAATTAATAGCAATAGGAATCACCATTGGTTCTTTAGAAGAACCATCTGATGTTGGCGCACATGTTTGCTCACATGTTAATTTGAAAAGTTTTTTAGATTCATCATATTCAGACATTACTTTCACTTGAGGCGTACCGGCCTGATAATACCAACGTTTAAATTGGGTCAAATCAATATCATTGGCTTCACTTAAAGCCAGTACAAAATCATCTGTTGTCACTGCATGTCCATCATAACGCTTAAAATACAAATCTAAGCCTTTTTTAAATTTTTCTTGACCTAAGATTGTATGCATCATTCTGATAACTTCTGATCCCTTATTATAAACAGTACTTGTATAAAAGTTATCAATTTCACAATAGGACTCTGGCCGCACAGGATGTGCCAAAGGTCCACTATCTTCAGCAAATTGGCATGTGCGCAACGTTCGCACATCTTGAATTCGACTCACAATAGCAGAGCTGTAGGCTGCCACAAATTGTTGTTCTCGAAAAACAGTTAATCCTTCTTTTAAACTTAATTGAAACCAATCTCTTAAAGTTACCCTGTTGCCTGTCCAATTATGAAAATATTCATGCCCAATAACAAGCAATACACCTTGAAAGTCAGTATCGGTAGCGGTTTTTTTATCTGCTAACACATATTTAGCATTAAAAATATTCAGTCCTTTATTTTCCATAGCCCCCATATTAAAATCATTCACAGCCACTATCATATAAATATCTAAATCGTATTCTAAACCGTAGGTTTTTTCATCCCAACACATTGCTTTTTTCAAAGCATCTATTGCAAAGATACAATCTTGCTTATCATACTCTGGTTCAAAATAAATAAATAAATCAACATGACGATTCGATTGCGTAATATAATGATCTTGAATATAATTTAAGCGGCCTGCAACCAGAGCAAAAAGATAGGCTGGTTTTTTAAAAGGATCATGCCAAGTAACCCAATGACGATTATTATCTGCTTTTCCATGTGCAATTTTATTGCCATTAGACAATAAAACGGGATAACGTGTTTCATCTGCTACAATAGTGGTTGTAAAAATAGCCATCACATCCGGTCTGTCGAGATAATACGTTATACTTCTAAATCCTTGTGCTTCACATTGCGTACAAAACATTTCATTTGAACGATATAAACCACTTAAGGCAGTATTATTCTGCGGCTGTATGATAGTAGTAATCGTTACGACACATGCATCTGGCAGTGAAAAAATAATTAATTGTTTATCATTACGCTCATATTCATTTGAATCTAACCTGCGCTCATTTAAAAGGATTGAAACCAAAGTTTGATTTTCTCCTTGTAAATATAAGTCTTTGATTTGATTATTGTTACGTTTTATAACTAACTTTGAGCATACTTGCGTGTCTTGCTCTTTAAGCTCAATGTGCAAATCAACCTGCTCTATTAAAAAATCAGGTGCCTTATAGTCTTTTAACAATTTCATCTAATTTTTACCCTACAATTTTATTAATTTTATTAATTTTATTAATTTTACCCTATAATATAATTATATATAATAATGAGAGGGATACTTACATTTAAAATGGACTTATTTGATAATTTTAAAGAACGTTATCGTCAGCGCTCAGAATATGAAGAACTTAGTCTCTCTGAATATTTACTGCGATGCAAGAAAGATCCTATGGCATATGCCACATCCGCTGAACGTCTGTTACATGCAATAGGTGCACCCAAATTAATAGACACCAGTAAAGAACAGCGTTTAAGTCGAATCTTCTCGAATAAAGTTATTAAACTTTATGAATCTTTCGGTAAGTTTTATGGTATGGAAGAACCCATAGAACAAATTGTTTCTTTTTTAAAACATGCTGCACAAGGCTTAGAAGAGAAAAAACAAATATTATACCTCTTGGGCCCTGTAGGTGGCGGAAAATCTTCACTAGCTGAAAGACTTAAACACCTCATGGAGCATGCTCCTTTTTATGCCCTCACCCACTGCACAAGAGAAACACTCTACGCCTATGGCTGAGCGATTCCCCTGTGAACCACAAGAAAATATTCTCTATTTCATAGAAAAAAATGCGCCTCTTTTAGCACCCTGGGAGCGTGAAATTATTCGAATTGTAGGTAAAATGGCACAATATTTTTATCCACAGCGTCAAACTAAGGTGATGAATGAAGGGTGGGCTACATTTTGGCATTACACAATCATGACGCAATTATATGATGAAGGGTTACTCAATAATCATTTTATGATGGAATTTTTGCATTCTCACACTAATGTTATTAAGCAGCCTGCTTTTGATAGCCCTCATTATTCTGGCATTAATCCCTATACACTAGGTTTTGCTATGTTTCAAGATTTAAAAAGAGTGTGTGAACATCCTACAGCGGAAGACGAAAAATGGTTTCCTGAATATGCTAACACTCCCTGGTTAGAAACCCTTGATTTTGCAATGCGAAATTTTAAAGATGAAAGCTTTATTTCTCAGTTTCTTTCTCCTAAAGTCATACGTGATTTAAAACGTTTTAGTATTCATGATGATGATCAAAAAGATAATTTAGAAATCATTGCTATTCACAATGAAGACGGATATATGAAAATTCGACAATTACTATCTGAAAGTTATAACCTAACCAATCTTGATCCTGATATCCAAGTGTATAATGTGGATAGTAAAACCGATCGATCTCTGACTTTAAGATATACTCAAAGCAATCGAAGACCGCTTGCTGATGATGCGAGTGAAGTTATTAAACATGTCCATAAATTATGGGGATTCCCGGTGAAATTAGAAACACTTTCAGAAGATGGAAGCATTACACTCACGCATACTTGTCCTGAGAATAAAAATTAAAAAATACTATGCTTATACAATCAAATTATCGTATTCATGTCTTAGACTCCTATCAAACCATCCAAGAGCATATCAATCAATTGCATGCTGCTATCTTAGAGGATGATTTATTAGGGACTTGGATTCAAGAGTTCAGTACGCCAACTGAACAGCCCTTGCATCATATCCTTGCGCGTCAGCGTGCTTTTAATAGCCTGAGTCAATTGGAATATTTGCCTTTACAAGCGCCTAGAGAAATCATTATTTGTGCTGGATTTTTAGGTGCCTCTGATGCTACATTAGAGATAGTTAGAAAATTAAACAATGCAAAACAGGAGTTTAAAAAAGCCATTTTAAGTTTAAAAACTCAAAAAATATCTATTCATGATGATCTCTTAAACAGTCACTTTAATGATGCCTATCCTCATCCACAAAGAGATAGTGAAATTGCTAAAATATTAAAAAAATCAGGTCTAGCACGATTACATTTAAAACAATGTTATCGAAAGATACCGATTTTAGATTCCCCTCCCATAAGCATACGCTGGACTTGGGCACATACCCGTTCTATAAAACGCATTACAGTAGCACAAGCCTTTGAAAAATTATCTCAACGAGGGAAAAAAAGCCAAGAATTAGGGATTCAATTACAACTTAAAAAATTAGCGACCTTGTCGGAGAATACCCCGCTTGCTATCGTACAAGAATTGGCGCCCCATTTACGCACTAATATTGTATTCAACAATCCTAATGGAGATAAAACGCGTTTAATGATAAAAGGGTCTGTTCCTATTTTTTATCCTGCTGATTTAAATACGCCGTTACCATTATTCAAACCCCCCTCTTTAAAATGTGATAAGCATACTAGAGAAATCCGCAGTGATGTGCAGCTGGATCCTATTCCACTTTTACCTAGTATCCGAGCCCATCGATATCTTTGTATACCTGATGAGGTTCTGATGTAAGTACCATAGCTGCGATTATTTTGCATTTAATAATTCCGTTGCTGTGACAAAACGATAGCCTTTGGCTTGAAGAGATTGAATAATCATTTCAGTCGCTTTTACCGTGTTTTCCCTATGATCCCAACCATCATGTAAGGTAATAATAAAACCTGGTTTAGCACGTTGCAGTACTCTATCATGAATAACTTGGGGCGCGGGATTTTCCCAATCTTTAGGTAAAAAATCAAATAATACATGTCTTTTATGCAGTTGCGCCAAAGCTGATTCTAAATTTTGAGATAATAGACCATACGGTGCACGGAAAAAAATTTCTTTATCATATCCTTGCGCTCTTAATAACTTATCCACTCCTGCGATATCTTTAGTTATTTTTTCAACAGGGAGTTTATTGAGTTTGTCATGATACATAGAATGATTGCCGATATCATGGCCTTTTTTCATAATTTTTTGAATCATATCAGGGTATCGCTTAATATTCATACCTACAACAAAAAAAGTGGCCTTCACATTATGTCTATCTAAAATATTTAAAATTTGGTCAGTATACGGTTTACTTGGGCCATCATCAAAAGTTAACGCTACAATTTTTTGCTGCGTTTTCACCGCATGAATAGGCTTAGCACTATATCCTTCTGTTGTTGTAGCTGCCACTACATTACTAGCCCATATCCCTAGGGCACACACCGCTAAACAAGTTATCGATCTAAATTTTAAAACACACATATCCGACTCCCTTTGCCCACATTTAAAAAATAAAATTGACATCCTCTGTTAGTTTAGTACAATAGTTGGCTTAGTACTTAGATAATAAGTACTACCTATCCCTACCATAAGCATCTCGCATTACAGGTGTATCTGCATCATTGGTCAGGATTGAGTTGATGATCCTGCCATCACCAGATGGTCATAACATAATTTAACTAAATTTTAAAATTATAAAAATTTATTATAATTTTATATCTTTTTATTAAATTTTTATAATTTTAATTTTTTAACTGGAGTTTTCATGCCAAATAGTAATCTAAATAGTACTCACGCTATTAATAATATTGATAGTATCAAAAATGTCATCAAGAATATCGAAGATGAAGCGCTCTCCCCCACTGCTCCTGCCACGGCAGCAGCAAGCTTTAGTATGTTCGATTTTCCAGAAGCACTTACTCATACTTTACTTCATATGAAATATGAAGTGCCAACCGGTATCCAACTTAAAGCCATTCCTTTAATATTAAACGGATCTGATATTTTAGGTTCAGCTGCAACAGGTTCAGGTAAAACAGGTGCTTTTTCTATTCCATTAGTTGCTAAACTTTTAAATTCTTCTAATGAAAGTGTTTTAGTACTTACCCCAACACGGGAATTAGCTTCTCAAGTCCTGAGTATTTTTCATCAATTACTAGGCAAGAAAAGCAAAATTAACACGGCTTTATTAATTGGGGGGGATCCAATTGTAAAACAATTTCGTCAACTCCAAGCTTCCCCTCGTGTGATTGTAGGAACCCCTGGACGCGTTAATGATCACTTAATACGTAGAACTTTAAATCTACAAAATACTAAGTATTTAGTATTAGATGAAACCGATCGCATGTTAGACATGGGATTTGACGTTCAAATTAAAGAAATTATCAGACAAACCCCTAAAGAAAGACAAACTCTGATGTTTTCTGCAACCATCGCTAATCGTATCGCAACATTATCTAAAGAATATTTAACCAATCCTCAACGCGTTGATTGCGGTGCTAGTAATCTTCCTGCACCTAAAATTAAGCAAGAAAATATTCATACTTCTCAAAAAGCAAAATATGAAAACTTAATCCAGGAATTAGGCAAACGTACTGGTTCTGTTATTATTTTTGCAAAAACCAAACGTGATACAGATGAATTAGCTAGACGTTTAAGAGAAGATGGACATCGTGCAGATGCTATTCACGGCGATTTACAACAACGTAGACGTGAGCGTGTAGTAAGTGATTATCGTCTGAAGAAATTTCGTATTCTGGTTGCAACCGATGTTGCTTCTCGAGGTCTAGATATCCCTCATATCGAACATGTTATTAATTTTGATCTTCCCCATTGCCCAGAAGATTATATCCATCGTATTGGTAGAACCGCTCGTGCTGGCGCCGAAGGTGCGGCTTTAAACTTAATTTCTCCTGAAGATGATAAAAAATGGAGAGCTATTAACCAATTAATGAATCCTGGCTCACATCGTAATGATCGTGATGGAGATCGCTCTAGTAGAGCGCCTAGACGCGGTGGCTATAGCGGAAATCGCTCTAATTCTGGTGGTGGTAATGGCGGCGGCGGCGGTGGGCACCGTGCATTTCAAGGTTACAGCAGTAACGGAGCTAGCAGTCAAGGTGGCGGTGGCTACGGCGGTGGCCGATCATCAGCTAATACTGGCTCATCAGGGGCTGATGGCGGTGATAGACGTAAAAAATATGGCAACAGTAATGGTGCAAGCAATACAGGTGGCTATGCTGGCAGCAGAGAGGGTAATGGTGCTAGTAGTGCTCGTCGTACTTTTACAAATAATAATACTAATAGCAGTAATAGCAGAGAGAGTGGTGGTGCTAGAAAATCAGCTCCATTTTTTCCGCAACGTAAAGACAGCAATCCCCATGCTGGCAGATCTTCGAATAGAACCTACAAAGAAAATGCATAAAGCATTTACTTAGTTGAAAATCTAGTTATAAAATGGGGGCCAACCCCCATTTTTTTTAAGCATACTTCTCTATTATCTTTTCTATTATCTTTTTAACTTCCAATATTATTTTTCCCTTTAGTTTTTTAAAATCTAGCCGATTAACTAAAAAAGAGGGTGAAATATGAAACCAATGACCGATCAACAAAAACTAAATCCTGTAGGTGCACACTTACTGAGCCATTACTATACTACCCACGATAGTCGTAAAACGGATGGCGCTGATAAAAAAGTAAAGTATCCTATTTATAATTTAAACTCAGCAAAAGATATTCCTCTTTTAATGAATTGTGCAGCAAAAGAAGGACTCACCACCTACGGGATAGTTGTGGTGACCGGAGGAAGACATCGTACTCCTTTAATGATTGATAATAATGAAGCTTATATATTTGAATCTTTAGGGACATCAAAATCTAAAGTTGGCATTAACAGTGTCGCCCAAATTGGGATAGCAATTAAAAAAGCTAATTTAAACATAAACAACATCTATTCATTTAAAGATGCTAGACAAGTAGATTCCTGTTCCTGTGGTTCGGATTCATTTATTGCTTTAAAACAAGCATTTAACATGAAAGACAATCTTGGAGAATTTGTTAAAAATGAAACAAAAGAAATGCTTACATTGAATCAACAGCGCATCATTGATAAAAATGAAACAGCAGATCCCTTTTTTAGCGCTGATGTAAATATTATTCAATTAAAAAATTTACCTCCCGATGTAGCTAAATATGCGCAATCTACGACTACAATACAAAATTATGATTATAAAAGCGCACCTATTTCTTCTAGCTCAGATGTGAAAAATAAAGAACCTGAAACCATGCGTGAATATACATTAAGACATCAAAAAATTAGCACTATTCCTTTAGAGGGTACACATGAAATAGCGGGCCAGGCCTTGAAAGCGCGAAAAATGATTACTGTAAATGCAGCACTAGAACAAAGAAGAAATAAGCATGCTAGAGTGTTAACCGAACTAGCAAAAAAATCAAGCCCTAATCAAATTAAAGAAATTATTAAAGAATCATCCGGAATCAATCTAATTAGCAAACACCTTCAAGAACTCTCAGAATCTTTACTTGGTATGCCTCACACAAAGGTAGAAGATATTTCCTCTCTATCACAAGAAGAACTAATTGAACAATATATAGTAGATGAAATAGCAAAAAAATGCGATGAGAAAACTGGTATGGCTCCTGAAGGAATGTCGCTGACTGAGCTGGCAGAGCAACTCGCAACATTACCTTCTGCCTCTATCCAAAATGCACCTGGTAAATAATTCTTAATTTTTAAGTTTAGGTTTTAGAAAAGGACTTTGTTCTTTTCTAGGGGACTCTAAATAACTGCTTGTAAAAATAATAAGCGCTTGTGGAAAAGATACTTCACTAAGTGCTTGTTTGAGAAAATTTTTAGCTTTCTCATTGAAGTTTTTATCATGAAGTACAAATGCATCTGCGAGCTCAAGTGCACTGTCTTTGAACACTTCATCATAAGATAATTCTAATAAGGAAGGTTCGATGAGGCGAAATACTGTTGATCGAATAAACTTTGCTAAAGCAAATACCTCTTGCTCATCAACATAATCACCTCCAAATCGCACACTCGTTATGATTGGATTTTTTACTATACATTCCGCTAAACTAACCAATCCTATGGCACCAATTTTATTGCCTCTTAGGTCTATGCTTGTAACGGTTTGGTTTGCATACAAGGTTCTGGCTAAAGTAAGTGCTTCTGCGGCACCAATTTGATTATAACGCAGATCTAAACTCTTTATTGTACGATTAGTTTGTAAAATTTCTGCTAATACCGTTAGCCCGGCAGCACCTAAATGAGTCCCACTCAAATCCAAAGTAATTATTGTTTGATTATATTTCAAAGCCTTAAGCAGATTTTTAATATCCTCAAGAGGGATTTTATCTTCGGAATTATTGTTAGTTAATGTTAATTCAACTTTTAAATTTAAAAAATTTGCTAATGCTTGATTTAGCATTTCATTATCAGGTCGAGCTCTCAAAGCTTCTAATATTGTAAATAGGGGCATACTCTTTACTCCTTACTGATAAATAGAAGTACGGATCATAACATACTTAAATAAACAATAACACTAGGCTTATACATCAGTGTAAAGCCAATGTTAAACTACACTACAACCCTGTCACCTTACAAATAACCTCATATGCTTTTTGAATTTGCTGCGTTTTTTCCGTGGCTATTTTCTTCATTGATGCTGGTAATCCTTTTGCTGCTAATTTATCAGGATGATGTTGACTCATCAGCCGTCTGTAAGCTTTTTTAATCTCTGATGAGGTAGAAGCTTCACTCAACCCTAATATGCCATAAGCATCCTTGAGTTCATCTTTAGGAGTAACTCGCGCAGAAGATGATTGGTGCCTATAAGAATCTTGTTCAGCCCTAGAGCGCCTTGTTAATTCATCAATGAAATTACTTGATATATTAAATGCATTACAAATTCTATTTAAAATATCACGCTCAGCTTTATGTAAGCCACCATCTGCAAAAGCACCCTGTAACTGGATTTCTAAAAATAATCGAAGTAAATTTTGATCTCGCCCACAAAGCTGTTTAAGCTTAATCAGTGCAGCATCTAGATCATAACCCGCCATTTTACCTACTGCAAAATAGGCAACAGCTTGGTTTTTTTCAACTTCATTTAAATTAAGATGCGCCATTACATTGCGGGCTGCTTGAATTTCTGCTTGAGTAACTCGGCCATCTGCTTTTGCAAGCACCCCCATTATTTCAAAAGTATATTGAAAAAAAGCAATGCGGGATTCTGATAATCCTTCTTTCATAAAAACCATAGAGCCGGTTAAACCCGTATCGAAAAAGTGCCCTAATATAGCACCTGCAATGAGCCCCACGGGTCCAAAACTAACATAGCCTAATAAGCCACCAAACAATTTGCCAAACACTATCATATTAAAAATATCTCATACATACACGAAATTGATACACTATAATAATATCAGTTATATATTAAATATAATAGAGCGATATATTATGAATAATCATGAAAAATAGTGCATCTTTGCTTTTACCCACAGTGCTTGATATTATGCGTACTTTTGGGGATATACAAATATTCTTACCTCTGTACTAGAAGAGGCTACAAGCAATCACATTCATGTTGTCTGAATATTAAAATGTATTATTTCAGGAGAAATAAGTTGGATGATTTACTTTTTCACTATGAGCTTTATAAAAAAATAACTATTCTGCTTCCACCTGCTTTAATCTTTCCACCGTCCCGATATCAGACCAGATACCGAGATAGTGCTCACCCGTTACTAACCCTTTAGAAATAGCACTGCGTAATAGCGGCGCTAAGGGAAATACACCAGGGGTGCAGTTTTTAAATAACTCTGGCTTATACAAACCCATATTTCCATATGTATACTCTTTGGTATTCACAGCCCTGTTTTCCTGTAACCCAAAATCCCCTGCTTGATTATGCTCTGGGTTATTCACTAAAATTACATGGGCCAAGTGATCTTCAATCATAATTTTATTTTTGAATTGCTCCAACGGAAAATCCGTCCAAATATCACTGCTCATCACTATAAACGGATCAGTTCCTAATAATGGTAACGCCTTTAAAATGCCGCCCCCTGTTTCTAAAACCGGATCTTCAATAGAATAGTCAATCTGCAAATCCCACTTTTTACCGTTGCCTAATGCTTTTTGTAAATGATCTTTTAAATAAGAAATATTGATCACCACCTGTTTAATGCCAATAGCCCGTAATGCTTCTAAATGATATTCTATTAAGGCTTTGCCTCGTACTTTAATTAAAGGCTTAGGACAAGTATCTGTCAGGGGACTCAAACGTTGGCCTCGCCCTGCGGCTAAAATCATTGCTCGCATACGCTTTCCTGTCTCAAGGCTTGGTATTGGGTGAAAGCCGGAATAATCTCTTGGGTAAATAAAGCGTGCAATTTTGATAATTCAGGATAGAGGCTCGTGACTGATACTACATATTGAATAATTCTAGGGATATCATTTAAATAATGGGGTTTATTATCTCTTAAATTCAATCTTGAAAACACGCCTAATACTTTAAGATGTCGTTGTAATCCCATTAATTCAAAAGACTTTTTAAACTCTGCAAAAGAGTACTCTAAATCTATTTTGTCATAAAAATAGTGCAACCAACTTTCTATTTGTACTTTGGGCCAAACGATATAACAATCTTTTAATAAAGAAGCCACATCATAACTTAAGGGCCCTATCATCGCATCTTGATAATCAATAATTCCTAAAGTCTCATCAGGCAATACCATAAGGTTGCGAGAATGATAATCTCTGTGGATCACCACTTGAGGCTCTTGTACAGCCGATTGAATGAGAAAGCTTTCTGTTTGATTGATAATTTGCAATTGCACTTGGCTTAAAGACAATTTTAATAATTTACTCAAAAACCATTCGGAAAAGTAACTTAATTCTAGTCTAATGTGATTAGCATTAAACAAAGGTATATCTAATCCCTGCGTAGGAATTTTTTGAATTTCACTTAAACTATCCATGGCCCTTTGATACCAAGCGCTAATCTCATCTTGAGTACTATTTTTTAATATAGTTAATAACCAAGTATCGCCAAAATCAGACAACACCATAAATCCTTGTTCTAGATCATGAGCAAAAACTTTAGGAACCAAGATATTTGTCTGACCAAATATATTCGTTATTTTTAGAAATTGAAAAATATTTTCTTTATCTGGTGGCGCATCCATGACAACATAGGAAGAACCGTTTATAGTGCAACGATAATACTGTCTAAAGCTAGCATCGTTTTTAATAGGCACAATCTCAATAGAAGAAAGTGAAAATTGTTTTTTAAGCCAGTTTTCTAATATTTCTATTCGTGTTACTTTACTTTGTATTTTTATTTGATACGTCATCTACGTCTCTTTACATTATATTGTACGTTTATTTATGGATTATTTTAGTTGAAGTTACAAACCCCATCTGATTATCTGATTGTAATCGTTTTCACCCTAAGTTTGGGGTATATACCCCTGGGTTTGACAAAAAATAATTCTGATTGGGTATGTGTTCCAACTAATAATAACCTGTGTGGAGGATATTATCAACAGCCTCCTTATCCCTATCCCTGTATTACCCCTCAAGAAGAAGCTAAGCTTCCTTTTGAGCTCAGTGCAGATAAAACACAAATGCATCTGCAAGGTCTTTCTAGTTTTGAAGGAGAGGTAAGTATTACCCACGGAAATAAGCGTTTACAAGCAGATAAAATGCTTTTATTACGAGAAGATAATGAAATCAAGAATGTACAAGCCTACTCTAATTTAACGCTCACCCAACCTGATATACGCATAGAAGGTTCTGCCGGATTTTGGGATCCTGTTAATCAATTTTTTAGTTTAGATAATATTGACTATCGCTATTATCCAAGGCATGCTCGCGGGCAGGCTAAAAAAGCCGTACTCTGTGGAAATGATACCCTCATATTAACCAAAGGTACCTATACAACCTGTGCACCTTGCAGCAACACATGGGAGCTTAGTGCAAAAGAGATATCTTTAAATAAAAAAACAGGCCGAGGGTATGGTAAAAATATGCTTTTTAAAATAAAGGATGTCCCTGTTTTTTATTTGCCCTATCTCGATTTTCCGATCGATTCAAAACGTCATTCTGGATTTTTAGCACCCCGTGCCTCTTCTACGTCTAATTCAGGTTTTGAAATTGCACTTCCTTTTTACTGGAATATGGCGCCTAATTATGATTATACGCTAGTCCCTCGGTACTTAAGTGAAAGAGGCGTAGATTTTCAAAATTATTTCAGATATTTAACGCCACATTCAAATGGTGAAATACAAATTAATTTTTTACCCAATGACAAAACGTATCCCAAAGATCATCCAACCAGTCGATTTTTATTCAATATAGAGCACAATCATCGATTTGCTAAAAATTGGAGAGGCGATATTGATTTTACGTATGTAGGGGATAACAATTATTTTATTGATTTAGAACAAGATATTAATAATGCCGGTATCACTAAGTTACTACAACAAGTCGGGCTTTATTATTCTAGTTTGCATTGGGATCATATGTTACGTTTAGAACAATATCAAGTCTTACACCCTGCTGGTGGCCCTATTAATCGAGATGATTACCGAAGACAACCACAATGGGCCTTTCATGCGCTCTACCCTCAAAAAATTGGGGGCCTAACAGCGGAATTAGATGGTGAGTTTACCAATTTTACCCATAATAAAAATCCTATCAATGGCAATCCGCTTACTATAGGACAACGATACCAATTGCGTCCGGGCGTCAGTTTGCCCATAGAGCGTCGAGCAGGATTTTTCACACCCAGAATACAGCTTGATTTTTTACAAGATGATCTTCAATTAAGCGATGCAGATCAAGCTCTCAATAAGCCAGATCATTTATCTAGGATGATTCCATTATTTGATATTAATACGGGAATGGTTTTTGAGAAACATTATAAAAATAAGCAAAAATATTACCGACAAACAATAGAACCTCTTTTATATTATTTATACGTACCCTATGTGAATCAAAATAATTATCCAAATTTTGATAGTGGCAATCTCCATTTTAGTTATTATGAAGAATTTAGAGATAATCGCTTTAGCGGACGTGATCGAGTGGGAGATACTAACCAACTTACTACCGCAGTTACCTCTCGATTTTACAATGCAAATAATGAAGAATTAATTCGCATCAATGCAGGTGAAGTTTTTTACTTTACGAATCGAAAAGTCACTCTGTATGAACCATTTCACCATCCTGATCTGAACAGTTCACACTCGGATTTTGCTTTAAACATTGGTATTTATCCAAATCCACACTGGTCTTTTACTGCGGGCATAGAATCTGATTCTAATTTTAAGGAAACGAGTAAATCTTTTTTTAGTTTTCAATATATACCCGGCATTGGCAAAGTCTTTAATTTAGATTATTATTGGATGAAATGCGATCCTAATCATATTCATAATGAAATTGGTATCCGGCGCCCTTTAGAACAAACCGATGCCTCTTTTACATGGCCAGTTTCTAGAAAATTAAGTTTATTAGGCCAACTTCACTATGACTGGCAAGAAAAACGAGTAGTAACCATGCTTGCTGGTATAGAACATCAAAGCTGTTGTATTGCTTATCAATTAGTGGGATCACGCTATTTAAAACCTAATGATGGATTCTCCCCAGCCACTTATGAAAATGGACTTTTTTTTCAAATCATGTTTAAAGGCCTCACTACCTTAAGCCTTGCACGGCCCGATCAAAAATTAGCGACGGCTATCGCGGGATACACTCCTTTTTCTAAAAAATTACGTAAACAATCCCTGATGTCAAACCAACCCATAAAGCATGATATAATATAAAATCATTAATTAGCTGCATAACTCTGGATATTAAAAATGACTACTTATATTCGCCTTGTATGTCTTAGTCTTAGTCTTAGTCTTGCTCTGGCTTTTAGCTTGAACACCCCAGCTCAAGCCGCTTTGGAATCATTAAATAAAGTAGTTGCTGTGATTAACGATACAGTCATTACTCAAAATGAATTAGACAAAAGAATTGAGTTAGTTTTAAAGCAAAATACAACTATTTCCCAAACACAAGCACTAGAAGAATTAATTATGGAGCAACTCCAATTACAACGTGCCAAACAGATGGGCGTGAGTATTCCTGATAGCAAATTAAATGAAATGATTGAAGGCATTGCAACACAAAATCATATGAGCTTAAGTCAATTTAAAGAAGTAATTGAAGCTGAAGGAGTGGCCTTTGAAGATTATAAAAAAAACCTTAACACCCAACAGCTTATTGGGTATGTACGACAAAAAACTATTTTAGATACGATTGAAGTAAGCGATAAAGAAGTTGATCATTTTCTCAATTCAGCAAAAAGCATGGCACAATTGCAAAACATGCAAAGTTCGCAATATCGTATTGGACATATTTTAATTACTCTGCCTCAAAATCCAAGCGCTCTTCAAATTAAGCAAGCCCAAAAAGAAGCACAAGTGGTACTGAAAAAATTAACAGCCAATGAAACCGTTGCCTTAAACGATTTAGGATGGCGCAAAACCAATGAGTTGCCAACTCTGTTTTTAAGCACTATTACTGCTATGTCTAAAAATGAAATACAAGGCCCTATTCAAAATGAGAGCGGCTTTCATATTATAAAGCTACTAGATAAACATGTGCCTCAAAATACGCTCTCTACTAATCCTTCAGAGAAAAAGAAACAAATACAGCATATTATTAGAAATAGAAAAGCAAATGAAAAACTAGGGATCTGGCTTCAAAAATTACGCTCTGAAGCTTATATTCAAAACTATTTAGAAAACAATGTAGACAACCACTTAGACAACCACTTAGACAACCACTTAGACAACCACTTAGAAGATGTACAAAAATCTGATGCACACCCCTCGTAAACGTTTTAGTCAGAACTTTTTGACCGATTCATTCATTATTTCAAAAATAATAAACAGCTTAAATCTAAGCTCTGAATCCAATACTACCCCTCGTGTCATTGAGATAGGTCCCGGGCAAGGCGCCCTTACAAAACCGTTGCTTAATCTATTTAAACAATTAACGGTTATAGAAATTGATAGAGATTTAATCTTAAAATTAGAAACAGACTACGCGCATAATCCTGATTTAACTATCATCGGTGCAGATGCTTTAGCATTTGATTTTAAAACCTTATGGGATGTTAATAAACCAGATAGTAAATTAAAAATCATAGGAAATTTACCCTATAATATTTCAACGCCTCTTTTGTTTCATTTATTTACCTATAATAATTACATTGAAGATATGCACTTTATGTTGCAAAAAGAAGTGGTCGATCGCATGGTAGCGCGTCCCAACTCAAAAACATATGGTCGGCTAAGTGTTATGACTCAATATTTTTGTCATGCTCAAGCCTTATTTTTAGTGCCTCCTACTTCATTTTTTCCAGCGCCTAAAGTAGAATCGGCTATCGTTAGATTAACGCCTCATAATGAGGCGAACCAATTTTCACACTCTGCATCTTTTTATAAATTATTTGATAATATAGTCAAAACTGCTTTTTCTAAAAGACGCAAAACACTCTCTAATGCATTAAAAGAACTGATCACCAAGGATCATTTAGAGCATCTAGGCATCAATCCTTTATTGCGTGCAGAAAATTTAGAAATCAAAGATTACATCTTAATCACTGATTTTTTAAACAATTTACAGGATATTAAAAAAAATGAATCCATTTAATAATCTCAATTATAATATTCAAGTTCAGGTAGAAACCGAATTTTTAGAACATCAATCTGAACCTGAAGCAAATTATTTCGTTTTTAGCTATGTTATTACCCTGCATAACCACGGTACCCTACCCGCTAAGCTTGTGGCACGTCACTGGATTATTACAGATGGTAATGGTGTAAAAAAAGAAGTACATGGAAAAGGCGTGGTAGGGGAGCACCCTCATCTACAGCCTGGAGAAAGCTATAGCTATAGCAGTGGCGCTATTATTCAAACTCCGGTTGGCACTATGCAGGGTAGCTACCATATGCAAGCAGATGATGGTACGCGTTTTGAATCTGTTATTGCACCCTTTAGATTAGCAATTTATGAGTTGGTACACTAAAATATGCCTAGATTAACATCATGGGAACAAGCAGTGGTTATTGATAGGGCGTCAAATAACTTAATTATGGTCTCAAATATAGCATTACATGCTCTTACTATAACAGGATGCAGTGAGCCTCATCTCATAGATGAGATCCAAGCTTCATTAGAACGTTATCGATCTGCTTGTCATACGTTTATCAAAAATAATGCTAATAATCCTGAGGATACTGAAGAGATAAGGTTGATGACCGAAAATACAGAGCACAATATAAACAATTTCATTTCGAACTTAGAGTGCGGTAAAAACATGAGCTCGAGAAAATTTAAGAAATAAAGAAGGGTGTATAGACGTTAAAAATCTGTGTATTCTCAGTCTGTTACAACAAACTACACACAGATTTAAAAACACCTATACTATTGATTTTACAGTTTTATATTGCGATGTCGATGATTAACGATAATGTAAATTATCTCACAGTTAAGTTATCACCACCTAAATGAGTCTCGGCGATCTCTTGGATCATCATAAGCCGGCGGCAGTACATCATGAACTTCATTCCTCCAAAAAAGAGCAGAAGGCTCAGTAGCCGTGCTATAATCTGGTGGAGGAGCAGAAGGAGTAAAATGCTGATGCGAAACATTCTTATATTCCGGCGACGCATATACTTCCCATAAGCCTCCTTTCGATCTGCTCACGAATGCAGCCACAAGAGCAACTCCTATATAAACAACCGCTACACAAGCAGCAACAGCAGCAACCTGAACGCCAAGAGTAACTGCAGCAGATAAAGCCGGAGCAGACAAAGCGGCTGTAGCAGCACTCAACACCACAGATGCAACAGAAATGGCTACTTCAGCAGCGAGAAGGAGACAATAACAGGGCTGTCCAGCGAACAGTTACGCCCATAAATAACTTAAGACACTCGTTGCGACTTTTTCTGACCAGCAGGATCTTTTTCTAATAGCGGGAATACTGCTTTTTACTTTAGTGTTAAATTGATATTTATTGATTAAATTGAATGTTAT